>CAMJVA010000006.1 GCA_946409145.1 uncultured Enterococcus sp.
GATATTTAGTATTCTCACTCAAGTTGAGTAACAACACTAAATATCATAGACCCGTAAATATCCATCCGGTTTTTCGGATGGATATTTTTTTATAAAACAAAATATTCAATTAAAAAAAGGCAAATAGAAAAATTCTATCTGCCTGTCATTATTTTTTCAATTCACTTCTAATAAGTTCAGTAATTCTTTGGGAGAAGCAAAAATAAATTGCGGTTGGTCAATTCCTTTTTCTGAAATACTTCCCCACTTAGCGTAAGCAAAATCAATGTGGGCACTTTGACTAGCCAGATAATCAGAGGAAGAATCTCCCACATAAATAACTTCTTCTGGTTTTAATTGTAATTTTTCAATACAAGCTAACAAAAGCTCTGGGTGAGGTTTATGTTCTAAGGTGTCCTCAGCTAAAATTGCGCAAGTCATATACTTATCTAAATCTTTAGCAACAAAATCCAACGCATATTGTTTTTTGGTTTTAGCCGAAACTACAGCTTGAATCATTCCTCTTTCTTGAAAGGTTTCAAAGACCGAAGAAAATCCTGGAAAAAGTGTGGCACCTTCTGGATAGTCATTAACATACTTTACCCACCGTTCATAAACTTTTTCTGGATGTTTAATCTTTAACTCTTCCATCACTTTAAGTCCTGGATAAGCAGCAAAGGGTAAAACATCACGAAGTTCCCACGTTTCTCCCAGCTCTTCTTGAATAATTTCTAATAAAGGATACATGTTCATTTTTAAAGTATCTAAAATAGTGCCATCAATATCATAAATAATAGCTTTATACTTCACCTACATAGACTCCTTTAAATTATTTTTCATCTGAGAAATTTAACGAACACTTTCTCCTGGAATAGAAGAAATAAGTTTTAATTCTCCTGTTATGCGCCAATTTTTCACTTCATTAGGTAAAATAAAATGTTGTCCTTTTTCTAGATTATAGGTTTGTTCACCTAAACCATTCTCATTTAAAATTTCCAACTCTCCTGCCCCTTCAATAACAGTGCATAAAGTGTAAGGTGCTTTTTGATGGAAAGTATGACGACCAATAATTTCCCATAATTCTACGGCAAAAAATGGTGTTGTCACATAGTCTGTCACAGAAGATTTTCCATAATTTTCCGTCACAATATTCAACTTAGGATCCACATGAGGAACGGTAGTCACATCAATAGATTCTTGAATGTGTAAGGGACGAAGATTTCCTTCACTGTCTTTTCGATCATAGTCGTACACTCGATAAGTGGTGTCAGAAGATTGCTGGGTTTCTAAAATCATAATCCCTTTTCCAATGCCGTGAATTGTCCCAGATGGCACATAATAAAAATCACCTTTTTTCACTGGAATATGACGTAATAATTGGCTCCATTTTTTATCATGAATCATTTCTGTTAGTTCTTCTTTGGTTTTAGCGTGGTGCCCGTAAATAATTTCACTTCCTGGTTCAGCATCTAAAATATACCAACATTCAGTTTTTCCTAATTCTCCAGCGTGGGTTTTTCCGTAAGCATCATCTGGATGAACTTGAACGGATAAATCATCCTCAGCATCTAAAATTTTTACTAATAAAGGAAAGACTTCTGTTTTAGGATTGCCAAAAAGTTCAGGGGCTTCTTTCCACACTTTATCTAATTTTTCTCCAGCATATTTACCATTTTCTACAGTGGAAACACCATGAGGATGAGCAGAAATTCCCCAACATTCCCCGATTTTATCACTGGATAACTGATAATCATATTCTTCGGCTAATTTTTTTCCGCCCCAAATTTTTTCTTGAAAGACTGGTTTTAAAAATAATGGTTCCCGCATTTAATTTTCCTCCAACTCACTTAAGTATCTTTGAATAAAATGGTCTCGTTTTAAAATATAGTCCGCCCGTTCGTCTTTTAAATGGACGCGATTACTCAAAAAAATAAACCCTTTTTTTAAAGTAGCATCCCCAATTAAAAGAGTTCCTGTATAGCCTGTATGACTAAAGGCAAAATGATCTCCCACTGGATACAATTTAAATCCAGCACTTCTTAAAAGACCTTTTGTCTGGTCTTCACTGATTAAGTTTAGCTCATTTTTTGTGAAAAAACTACCAAAGTTTACCAGATTATTTAAAAGTTTTTCTAAGTCTTCTAAGCGACCAAACACTCCTGCGTGTCCTGCGACTCCTCCAAAAATTTTAGCTTTTGGATCATGGACTTCTCCTTGTAAATTTTTTTCCCATAGGCCTTCTTTAGAAAAAATAGCGGCAGTAGGAATGGTTTTATCCTTGTCTGGAAAATAAGTAAATTGTGTTTTTAAAGGTTGATTGAGATATTCTTCCAAAAGCTGGGGCAATTTTTTTTCTGTGACCTCTTCTAACATCATCCCTAAAAGTAAAAAATGATGGTCAGAATAAACACATTTTTCTCCCACTGGAAAAATAGGTTCTAAGTGTAATAAGGCTTCTTTTAACTGTTCTTTACTTAACTCATTCCGGTTTTTAATAAAGCCAGAAAGCCCTGCTGTATGGGTTAATAACGACATTACTGTGACCTCTTCATTTGAAAAAGCGGGATAAAAATAATGAAGTGTTTCCTTTAAATCCCAATTTTTTTCTTCAAAAACTTTTATGGTCAAAATTCCTGTGAGCATTTTAGTAAGAGAGGCCAGATCAAACCAAAAATTATCTGGCATTTTTTTCTTTGTTGGTAACATTTGACTGTAACCCGAAGTATAGTTAATAAAAGTGTCATTTTCTAAAAAAGAAGCTTGATATCCTGGAAAAGTCCCTTCCTTTTCCAAAGATTCAAGCTCATTAATCATATTTTTCATTAGTGTCTTCCCTTACGATTTTCTCTATCTACAAACCACCATTCCACTTGACTCTTGTCAAAAACCGTCACAATGGTTAATTTTTGATCTTGAAAATAATCAATGCCTGCTTCATTTAAATGATCGCTTAAACGTTTCAGTTCCTGTTGATTAGGTAAAGAGACCGTTAAAAAATCCAATCCTAAAACTTCTGTCTCCTCTTCTTCTACAAAAATATCTTTTTCATTCATTCCAAGCCAAGAATTAGGGGAAAGATGAAAATATTTTCCATTATCCATAAATGTTTCTAAACCTAAATCCTCTTTAAAAAAATGAAAACTTTCTTTGGAGTCAAAAACATTTAAATGAATTTTTCCCAAAGTATATAAAAAAGGTGTTTCGTTTTGTTTATGATCCAAGAAAAATGTAATTTGATTTCCTTCAGGGTCTCTAACAGTGAAGGCTTTTCCTTTTGGTGTATCCACTACTTTTTCTACAGGTTGGTTTCCTTTTTGCAAAATATCTAAAAGCCACAAGTAACTGGCTGCATCTTTCACTCGCAAAGAAAAACGTGCCAATTTTTTTGGTTTCAACCCACATTCTTTTCCAAATGGAGTATCTTCTAAAATTAAAAAAGCGCGTTGATTAGGACTAGAGCTAAAATACGCCAAATTATTTTCTTCCGATAAAATGGAAAAGCCTGGAAGGGCACTATAAAAGGATACGGCTTTATCTAAATCTTTCACCCTAATAGCCAGATATTCTAATTTTGGCTCCGCAAGTTGAAAGCTCATATAATCTCCTCCATTTCCATAATTTCATTGTAAGCTTCCTAAAATAAAAAGACAAAGAATACGAACGGAACTCTTCTTTAAATTTTTAATTTCTCGCCTTTTTTATGTATAAAAAAAGGAGAATGAGACATACCTATATCCCATTCCCTTAAATTTTAATAAACGGTAGCTAAACTAGTCAAACTTTTTTCTTTTTTAAATCGCTTCTTCATCAGTAAATTGTGAATTATAAAGATCCGCATAGAAACCATTTTTAGCCATTAATTCATCGTGATTTCCAGTTTCCACAATGGAACCGTGATTCATCACAATAATATTATCTGCATCCCGAATAGTTGAAAGTCGATGAGCTACAACGAAACTTGTCCGATTATTCAATAAACGATTCATGGCTTGTTGAATTAAAATTTCTGTTCTTGTATCCACAGAACTTGTTGCTTCATCTAAAATTAAAACATCTGGATTAGCTAAGAAGGCTCTAGCAATGGTAATTAATTGTCGTTGTCCTTGAGAAATATTAGAAGCTTCTTCATTTAAAACAGTGTCATAACCTTGTGGTAATTTTCTAACAAAGTCATCCACGTGGGCGGCTTTAGCAGCACGAATCACGTCGGTTTCAGACGCTTTTTCATTTCCATATAAAATATTGTCATAAATACTTCCTGTAAAGAGCCATGTATCTTGTAATACCATGGAGAAATGACTTCTTAATTCATCTCTTGGAATGTCTCTGGTGTCTTTTCCTTCATAACGAATGGAACCGCCTGTCACATCATAGAAACGTTCTAATAAGTTAATTAATGTTGTTTTACCTGCTCCTGTTGGTCCAACAATAGCGACCATTTCACCTTCTGATACATTTAAGTTAAAGTCAGTCATTAATGGTGCTTTTTCACTATAACCAAATTGAACATTTTCAAAGGCAACTTTATAAGGAGAAGCTACTGCTGGTAAATTACTACCAGTGTCTTCCATTTCTTTTTCGTCTAACACTTCAAATACCCGTTCAGCAGAAGCTACTGTGGATTGAATAGTGTTCATTAAAGAAGCAATTTGAGTAATAGGTTGAGAGAATTGGTTGGTGTATTGTAAGAACGCTTGAACATCCCCAAGATCCATTTGACCATTGGCTACTTTTACCCCACCTAAAACAGCCACAAAGACATAGCCGAGGTTTTTAATAAAGTTCATCATTGGCATAATCATAGCGGAAATAAATTGTGCTTTCCAGCCGGCTTGGTAAAGACGTTCATTTTCTTTTTCAAAGACTTCAATGTCAGCATCTTGGTGGTTAAAACTTTTCACCACCGTATGCCCCCCATAAGTTTCTTCAACTTGGTCGTTTAAAAGACCTAAGCTTTTTTGTTGGTTGGCAAAATATTTTTGTGATTTAGGCGCAATAATCATCACAACAATTAAACTTAAAGGTACTGTTGCTACAGCTACCAAGGTTAATTGCCAAGAAATAGATAACATCATTACTAAAACACCAATAAATTGTACGACACTGGTGATTAATTGGGTTAAACTTTGTTGCAAGGTTCCGGCCACATTATCCATATCATTAATGGCCCGAGACATAATATCACCATTTGAATGAGTATCATAATAAACAATGGGCACGCGATTCATTTTTTCTTTTAAATCTTTCCGCATTTCATAGACAGTTCGTTGTGAAACTCTTGTCATAATAAATTGTTGCACAAAACTAAACAAAGCAGAGGCTAAATACATCCCAATGACGATGAAAATAATTTTGCCAATTTTATCAAAATCAATAGGGAATTCAGTAATTTGTTGGCCTTGTTTCATTAAGCCAACACCTTTCATAACCCCGTTAAAAATTTCAGTGGTTGCTTTCCCTAAAATTTTGGGAGTAGCAATTTGAAAAATGGTACTGGCAATGGCTAAAACCACCACTAAAATAATCAAATAGATTTTTTTTGACATATAAGAGAAAAGGCGTTTAATTGTGCCAGAAAAGTTTTTAGCTTTTTCTGGTTTCATCCCCATGCCACCCATTGGTCCATGGCCACGTCCTGGAGTAGGTTGTTTTGCTTTTTTTTCTTCACTCATTAAATTTCCTCCTCTCTAAGTTGTGAACGAACGATTTCTTGATACGTTTCATTTGTTTGCATTAATTCATCGTGTGTTCCACGACCCACTTGTTTTCCTTCATCAATGACTAAAATCGTATCAGCATTCATAACAGTGGAGACACGTTGAGCAACAATGACGATAATTGCATCTTTGACATTTTCTTTTAAAGCAGTTCTTAAAGCCGCATCTGTTTTAAAGTCAAGAGCGGAGAAAGAATCGTCAAAGACAAAAATATCAGCCGGTTTAACTAAGGCTCTGGCAATAGCTAACCGTTGTTTTTGTCCTCCAGAGAAGTTTCCTCCTCCTTGTTCTACCACAGCATCTAATTGATCAGGAAGTTCTTTAACAAAATCTTTTGCTTGAGCAATTTCTAAAGCATGCCAAATTTCTTCATCAGTGGCATTTTTATTTCCATATTGCATATTAGAACGAATGGTTCCAGAGAAAAGAACGGCTTTTTGTGGGACAAAACCAATATTATCTCGCAAAGCTTTTTGTTCTACTTTTGAAATATCTCGGCCGTTAAATTCAATTTTTCCTTTTTCAATATCATAAAAACGAGGAATTAAGTTGACTAAAGTCGATTTACCAGCCCCAGTTCCTCCAATAATCGCTACAATGTCCCCTGATTTTCCAGAAAAATCAATGTCTGATAAGGCGGGTTTTTCAGCCCCTGTGTAACGATAATCCACATGATCAAAAGATAAAGTGGCTTGATCTTTTAAAACAGGTAACGTTTCAGGATTTGTGACATCTTCCACATCACTTTTTGTATCTAAAACTGCATTAATCCGGTCTGCTGAAGCTTGTGCTCTTGGAATAAAAATAAAGAGCATGGCTAACATCATAAAGCTCATTAAAATTTGCATAGCATAGGTCATGAAAGCAATCATATTCCCTACTTCCATACTCATATCAGCAATGTAATGTCCTCCAAACCAAACAATAGCAATGTTCGTTCCACTCATAATTAAAGTCATTAAAGGCATCATCACGGCCATAATTGTTTGAACTTTTACTGCAACTCCAGTGTAATCTTTATTGGCGACATCAAAACGATCTGCTTCAAATTTTCCTTTATCAAAAGCTCGAATAACTCTCACACCCGTTAAGCCTTCACGAAATACTAAGTTTAAACGGTCTGTTTTAGCTTGCATACTCTTGAAAAGAGGAACTGCAAAATACATCACCCCACCAATTAAGACAGCCATAATCGGTAGAACTACTAGAAAAATTTTAGTCAGTTGCGTATCTTTTTGATAACTCATAAAGCTGGCACCAATCAAAGTAATGGGCGCATTAATCATCATTCGTAAGGTCATTTGTAAAACCATTTGAATTTGGTTCACGTCATTGGTGGTTCTAGTAATTAAACTAGCTGTCCCAAATTGATCAAATTCATTATTGGAATAATTTTCCACTTTCGTATAAATTTCT
Source organism: uncultured Enterococcus sp. (assembly GCA_946409145.1). GTDB lineage: Bacteria > Bacillota > Bacilli > Lactobacillales > Enterococcaceae > Enterococcus_J. The sequence goes on from CAMJVA010000006.1 coordinate 7,113, forward strand.
GTCCGTAATTTTTTTCCCACAACTTGAGATTCTCGTGTGGCAAAAAAAGTATTCCCAATGGATGCCACAATGGAAATCAAGGAAAAGCCCACCATTACAAAACCAATTCTCCAAATGGCGTCTACATCCCCTTTAGCTACCCCATCATTAATAATATTTGAGGTTAAAGTTGGTAAGTAAAGATCTGCCACTACTTGTACAATCATGAATAAAATTGCCATAATTGCAGAAGTTTTGGACATTTTTTTAATCATTTTCCACATAGGTATCTGCCCCCTTTATTTTCTCCGCTCCACTTTTCAACCAATCAAGACGAAGGTGAAAGCGACGAATCACTTCTTCTTTAGTGAGTAAATGGCCCTCTTCATCTTCAGTGAACGCATCGTTAACTGAGGCAAAAAATAAAGACATTACTAACTTAAATAAAATAAAAAATTCTTTTTCGCTTTCTACTTTTAAAGTAGAAAAGTCAACTAATTTTAACAACTGCCCCGGACCTTTTTTAAAAGAAGGATGTGGGGGATGAGTGCCCTCTCTTTTAGAAAGAGGATGAAATGGCATGACCCGATTAGAAGCATGTACATCAAGACCGGTAAATAAATGCCGGTAAAACTCTTTATCCGGCCCTTCTAAAACAGCCGCCATAAAAACAGTGAAATATTTTTCAATTCCTTGGAAAAAATCCCCATGACTTTCTTTAAAAGCCAACTCTAAACTATCTTTTTCCCCATCACGCAACAGCTTAAAATAATAAAAATAAAGATCCTCTTTGTCTTCAAAGTATTGGTAAAAACTTCCTCGAGGTATTTCAGCTAACTTAATAATTTGAGAAATTGAAGCATCTTTTAAATCCGCCCGAGAAAATTCAATCCGTGCTGCAGCAATTAACCGGTCTTGTTTTTCCTTTGGTAATCTAAAAAAAGTTTCCTTTGGCATAAGCGACTCCTTTCTAAAAAATAAAAATGACACCCTGTCATGTGACACCTTGTCATTATACGAGGATGATTTTAAAAATGCAAGGGAAAAAACTCAAAAAAGAAACTTTTTCTGAAAACAATTCTTACATTTTCATTAAAAGTGTTTTAAAATCTTCTTGAAGTAAGCAGAGAAGTTGCAAAGTTACTTTCTACCCGGTACACTCCAGGAGTAACAAATTAAAAAAAGGTGGATTTTAAAATGAATAAAGGTATCACTGTTGAAGAGTATTTGACTTATTTTGCGCCGAATCATGATTTAATTTTAAATGTCACTGAAGGTGAACTTCCAGATTACTTAGCCCCTCATAAAATTAAAACTGTCTCCCCAACAGAAATTCCCAATGTTTTAGACCAACTGTCCCCTGATGAAAATTATGTTCTTGTGGCTAGTTCTGATGTTCAAGGACAAACTTTAGCTAATTATTTAAAAAACGTCGGTTTAAATATTACTTATTTAATCGGTGGACTTCCTAGTTTGAGCAATCATCTAGAATTTGTCTAAGCCTTTTAAATAGGCATAAAAAAGAAGCATCCTGTTGTTTAAGGGTGCTTCTTTTTTTACAATTAAGGTAGCTTTTCTAGTGTAAGCATAAAATTTGTTTTTTAATAAATTTTTCCCTATGATGAGTGAGTATTCAATTAAAAAATTCATATTATAAAGGAGTTTTACACGTGAGCAATGTTTTAGTTATTAAAGCCCAACCCTTAAGTTCTGAAGAATCTCGTACTTTAAAAGGATTAGAAACTTTTTTACAACATTATGAAGCAAAAAATCCTCAAGATACTATTACTTTATTAGATGTTTTCAAAGAAGATATTCCTGAAGTAGACGGTACTTTATTAAGTGCTTGGAGTACTTTAACTCCTGGGGTTGATTTTTCAACACTTTCAAAAGAGCAACAACACGCAGTAACTCGCTTCAATGAATTAACAGAACAATTTTTAGCAGCTGATAAAATTATCATTGCTAACCCATTATGGAACTTAAATATTCCAACACGCTTAAAAGCATGGATTGATACAATTATGGTGGCTGGAAAAACCTTTAAATATACTGCAGCAGGTCCTGTGCCATTAACTACTGGAAAAAAAGCTTTCCACATTCAATCTAATGGTGGCGTTTATAAAGGACAAGATCCTGCTAGTCTTTATGTAAAAAGTATTTTAAATTTTGTTGGTATCCAAGAAGTAGGAGAAGCCTTCATTGAAGGTCTTGACTACGATCCAGAACACGCTGAGGAAATGCTTACTGCAGCTTTAGAAAAAATTGCCCAACAAGCTGAAGAATTTTAAACTATTAACTAAAAAAGAAAAAATGTCGTGATAAAAATCACGGCATTTTTTCTTTTTTAGTATCTATTGTTAATTGTTCTTGCTCTGTGTCATCTTCATATAAAGAAGATACTTTTTTATACCATTCAAAAATATAAGTAACGAGCACTTTCATAGCAGCAAAAGCCGGAATTCCTAAAACAACCCCTACAAAACCAAAAATTTTCCCTGCTGTAAGAAGGACAAAAATAATCGTTACGGGATGCATGTTTAACTGACTTCCTAAAACAAGTGGAGACACTACTCTTCCTTCAATGGTTTGTTCAATAACAAAGACAATGGCGACTTTTAAAACCATAATCGGTCCTGCTACTAAAGCAAGAAATACTGCAGGAACCATGGCTAAAAACGAGCCTAAGTAAGGAATTAAATTTAAAAATCCTGCAAGCACTCCTAAAGTCACTGAATATTCTAGTCCCACAACAGAAAAACCAATCATAAACATAATCGCTACAGCAAAAGCTACTGTTAACTGTCCTCTAATATATTGGGATACTTTTTCATTCATGTCGTGGAGAACTTGAATTGTTGTTTTTCTAAAACGATTTGGCAAGAAACCTACAAGAAATTTTGGTAATTTTTTTCCATCTTTTAACAAATAAAACAAAATAAAAGGAGTCGTCATAATCACTAAAACAGTATTAGCCACTGCACCTACAATATTTCCAATACTTTGAAGGGTTCCTTTTGAAAAATCTTTAATAATATTGGTTAAAGAGCTGAGCATGTTGCTAACCATTTCATCTAATTGAGGTTGTAATTGTTTCATCCACTCTGAGGCGAATAATTTATCCGCTTGATTAGCAATCGTATCAATGTAGTAAGGTAAATTATTAAAGAAACTAATGGTTTGCTCTTGAATTTTTGGCACAGCAACCACTGAACCCCAAACAATTAACCCAATAATTGCTAGAAAAAGTAAAATAATACTAATGACTCGTGGGACATTTTTCTTTTCTAAGTAGTCCACAATGGGCACAAGAAAATAATATAAAACCCCAGATACAATAATTGGAATCCCCACAATAGCAAAAAATTGCCCTAAAGGTTCAAATAAATAAGATACTTTTGTAAAAGCAATTAAGTTTAACAAGATTAATAAGACAATTAATAATCCTGTCACCACTTGATTATTTAAAAACCATTTCCAAAACCAAGACAATCTCTTTTTTTCCATGGGCCTACTCCTTAGGATAAGTAATCGTCATACCAACAGAGACTTCTGGTAGCGTATGGGGATTTAAATAAATGGCATTTACTAATTCATCATGAGTAGGTAAAGGACCAAAGACTAAGGTGACGTGACCTAGTTCTTTTAAATTTTCATTAGCCAATCGCCCTACTTTTTCAATGTTATAAGAAACTTCACCAAAAGAAATAGTGTCCCCGACTTTTAAGTCAGGAGGTAATTGTCCTTTAGGAAATTTTTGGACAATAGAATACTCTCTTAACTCAGGGGTAATTTTTTCTCCAAATAAAATTAGCATTGGTTCTGTTTCATCCCATGCTTTTTCTCCAATTGCTTCAATCGTTGCTTTCATCTATACTTCCTCCTACCATTAATTTTCAAGAATAATCTGTGGGTTAATTATAACATACTCAAAAAATCTTATGCTATACTTGAGAAAAAGAAAGTAGAAATGAGGGACTAGCATGCAAGAAAAATTTTTATTAGGGACCTATACACGAAAGACGAGTAAAGGAATCTATGAAGGAACTCTTGAAGATGAAAAATTAACCGTCAACTTTTTGCTTCCAGAAAGTAATCCTACTTATTTAACTACCTCGAAAAAAAATATTTTGTACACTGTAGGTGCTGATGATAATGGTGGCGGGATTGTTAGCTACGATTTAAACCACAAGAAAAAAATCAACAGTGTCACATTTCCTGGGAGTGCTCCTTGTTATGTGGCTGTGGATGAAAAACGGCAATTAGTATATAGCGGTAATTATCATAAAGGTAGCCTTTTATCCTATAAAATTTTGTCAGACGGTAGTTTAAAAGCAGCAGATGAAGTGACTCATACTGGTTCTGGTCCGCATAAAAATCAAGAAAAAGCCCATGTCCACTACTCTGATCTTGCTCCTGATGGTCGGTTAATCGTTTGCGATCTTGGAACAGATGGTCTTTACACTTATGACGTGTCTCCTGAAGGAAAATTAACGGAAATAGCTTTATTTAAAGCTGTTCCTGGAACAGGCCCAAGACATTTAGTATTTCATCCAGAAAAAAATATGGCTTACTTAATTGGCGAATTAGCTAATACAGTGACTGTTTTAAGCTATTTTCCTGATGGGCATTTTGAAAGTCTGCAAACTCTTTCTACTTTACCAGAAGATTTTTCTGAAGAAAGTTCTGGAGGAGCAATAAAAATAACAAGAGACGGGAAATTTTTATATGCCTCAAATAGAGGTCACAATTCTCTTGCTTGTTATCACGTTGAAAAAGACGGTTTATTGACCTTAGTAGAAATTACTTCTTCTCATGGAGATTTCCCACGAGATTTTTCTCTAAATAGTACTGATGAGTATTTAATTTGTACTCATCAAAAATCAGATCATCTTTCTCTTTTCAAAAAAGAAGCCAACGGCAAACTCACCTTCATTAGTAATGATACTTTAGCTCCGGAAGCTGTTTGTGTGAAATTTTAATAAATAAAACGGAAGAATTTTTCTTCCGTTTTATTTTTTGAAAATAAGATAGCCCTTTCATTTTTTAAAGCGTATACTGAAGCTAATTACTAAAAAAGAAAGGGTGTTCATTATGTCAGAAACCTTAGGAAAAAAAGTGTTTATTAGCTTATTGGTCGCCTCTTTAGGAACAAGTTTAGGACTAATCTTAACTAAAAACTTATTTTTTTTAGTTTTATTTGTATTCCTCAGTATTGTTTTTTTAGGAATATTTCTTTTACGTGGAAAAAAAGAACCCATTTTAACAGAAAAAATAAGTATTGCCATGGGACTTTTGTTTGTTTTCCTTTTGTTTATTGTGTTTATGAAAAAAACAATCACTGGAGGAAATTAAAATGAATGGATATGTTGTTTTGTGCGATTCAGACCTTACCTTCCAACTTACAAGTACTATTGATCTAGGACTAGAAGCTGTTGCTGCCGAAAAACTTCTAGAACAATTAGAAAAAGATTTTCCAGAAAAAAACTGGTCGATTAAAAAATTAAGTTCTTTAGCAGCTGAAAATAATCCCTTAAATGAAGTGGCTATCCTAGCTTTCACTCCTCAAAGTAAAACCTTTATTCCTTTACTAAAAGAAAAATTTCCCAAGGCTGATATTTTCTTACCAGAAAAAATAGTAACTCCCTCTCTTTTTCAAACAAGCCAGTTAAAATATCTCCATTATTCTTTTTATGTGATTATCCTTACGATTTTATTCCAACTACTCTTTAGTATTTTATTTTAGTAAAAAAATAAAGCTTTGAAAATCAGCGAAAACTGATTTTCAAAGCTTTTTAATTTTTATTTAGTAGTTAATTTACCAATGGATGCTTTAGCAGAAGTATTTCCTGTTACAGCAAGGTTGAAACTTTCTACATGATCTTGATTTGTAAAGGCAACAATAATGTCTGCTTGTTTGCCTTTTTCTTTTAAAAGATCCAAGTTAATGTTGGCAATAGCTGTATTTTCAGTTACTTTTTGTCCTTCAGTGACTAAAATTTCAAAACCTTCACCTTTTAATTGGACCGTATCAATTCCCATGTGAACTAAAACTTCTACCCCACCTGGTGTAGTAATTCCTAAAGCGTGTTTTGTTGGGAAAATGTTAGAAATAGTTCCAGCAACTGGGGAATAAATTTTTCCATTTTCTGGAATAACAGCAAAACCATCTCCCATCATTTTGGAAGAGAACACATCGTCAGAAACTTCAGTAATAGATTTCACATTACCTGAAACAGGTGCATAAATATCTTCTGTTACTTGAATGTGTGGACCATTATCTTTTTTTTCAAGACTCCCTTGAGTAAGCTCACTGTCATCAATTTTAGCTTTTGCATCATATAATTTACTCATTTCATCAGCAACAAATTGCACTTCTGTTCCCACAATGACTTGAATATTTTTCTTATCAATCACTTTTACCCCAGGAACTCCTGTGGCTTTAATTTTTTGTTGGTCAACATTTCCTGTATCTTTAACTTGTAGACGTAAACGAGTTGTACAGTTATCAATAGAAGTAATATTATCTGCGCCACCTAAACCAGCATAAATCCGTTTAGCTAAAGCGGAAAATTTATCATCAGAAGAAGCAAGAATGGCTGCTTCGTCATCATTTCCTGCTTCACGTCCTGGAGTCATTAAGTTGAATTTTTTAATAACAAAGTTGAATGTGAAGTAATAAATTACGGCAAAGACTAACCCTTGAACAAGTAACATCCATGGTTTGTTAGCAATTGGCACACGTAAAGATAAAATAAAGTCGACTAACCCAGCGAAGAAGTTAAATCCTGCTGTCCAGTGGAAAGCAGCGGAAACAAACATAGAAATACCAGTTAAAATAGCATGAACAACATATAAAGGCCAAGCAACAAACATAAAGGAGAATTCTAAAGGTTCAGTTACCCCAGTGAAGAAAGAAGCAAATCCTGCAGCTAACATTAAAGAAGCTGTTACTTTTTTCTTTTCAGGGCGAGCATTACGATAAATAGCATAAGCTCCTGCAGGTAAACCAAACATCATTACTGGGAAGAAACCAGCTTGGTACATACCAGTAATTCCTTTAACCCCTTCAGAGGCCCAGAATTTAGAAATATCATCAATTCCGGCTAAGTTAAACCAGAATACATTATTTAACGCGTGATGTAAGCCAGTTGGAATTAATAAACGGTTAAAGAAGCCATAAAGTCCAGCGCCTAAAGGTCCTAATTCAGAAATTAATTTACCAAAGGAAACTAATGTATCATAAACTGGAGGCCAAACAAAAATTAAAGCCGCAGAAATGACCATCATTATTCCAGCAGTAATAATTGGCACAGCTCTCTTTCCTGAGAAGAAGGATAAAGCCATTGGTAATTTTACATTACTGAAGCGATTGTATAAAGCAGCGGCTACAAGTCCAGCTAAAATACCAATGAAAACATTTTTCATATTAATAGCAGAAAAAGCAGGATCCACATTGGCAATATCTTCAATTCCTTTAAACATTTGAATTGAAGTTGGCACTAGTAAAGTCATTGGTACCATGAAAGAAACTAAACCAGCAAGGGCGGCTGGACCAGATTTGTCTTTTGACATCCCAAAAGCAAGACCCACAGCAAATAAAATTCCTAGATTATCTAAGATAGTACTTCCGCCTTTAATTAAAAAAGCAGCTAATAAGTTATTTCCACCCCAACCAGCTGGGTCAATCCAATAACCAATTCCCATAAACAAAGCGGCAACTGGTAAGGTAGCAACTGGCAGCATTAAAGAGCGGCCCATTTTTTGCAAATAAGCTTTCATTAACATTTCCTCTTTTCTTATTTTTGATTCGTACTGAAGCGCAAGCGCTCAATATGAATAGCTAAATACCCAAGTTCTTCTTTGGTAATGGACAAGTGATAGGTTTTTAAAAGTAACACGCGAATTTTTTTGGAAATTTCATAGCTCTCTTGATATTTTTGCTTTACAATTTTTAAAATATCTTCATCAAGAACGGCATATTGATTTCTTTTGAAACGTTGCAATAACAACCGTAAATGATTAGCTAAACGAGAGTAATTCAAAGACATATTATCCGTGTGTAAGTTTAAAGAAAGTTCGTTTTCAATGAGACAGATAATGTCTGAAATAATCGTTACTTCCCGAATACTTTTTTGATTATCGGTTTGTCCCACTCGTGCTGAGTGCAAATGAATAGCAATATACCCTGCTTCATCATAGCCATAAGGAATCCCTAACTCATCATTTAAATACCCTACTGCCCATTGTGCAATAGAGAATTCTTCTGGATACAACACTTCAATTTCTGACAATAATTTATTTTTAACAATAATGCCATGAAGAATATTTTCTGCCGAAAAAGCAATGTGATCCGTTAAAGCAATAATTAAATGTTCATTTAGTTTTTCCATTAAAACCGTTTCAGCATGATTAATAATGTGTTCTGCTGAAAAAAAGAATTTTTCGTCAATTTGCTTTAAAAGATTCAAAAAACGTTGTTGATTTTCTGGTTCTAAAACAAAAAGACGTTCTACACTTTGAGCAGCTAGAAGATCATTTTTCTTTCTATTAAACCCGATTCCCTTGCCAATGGCGATTTTTTCTTCCCCATTATCCGTAGAGACAATTACAGCATTTTGATTTAAAACTTTTTTAATGCGCATAGTCCATCCTCTTCTTAAGAAGTATTTTTTCAAACAACTAAAAAAAGGCATGAAACATCCCGGAAGGGATATTTCATGCCTAGTATTATCTAGTCACATGAAAAAAATATTTGTTAACATACTCATGTTAAGAAAAAAAGCGCTTCCTGTCAAGTACATTTTTTAATTTTTTTATAAACTTCCAATTAAACGTTGCAAACATTTAGCTAAATCATCACTAGTGACATCTTGAGCTTGTTCTGAAGCTAAAAATAACTCTTCATTGACTTGTGTTTCAGAAATGGCATCGACCATTTTTTGACAGTCTTCAATATATTTTTTAAAGACTGAAATTAATTTCTTATGCATTCCCATGGATTTTGCTGGAGCTTTCACCTGATTCATATCTTCTAAAAGGGCACTGTATTTAGTAACTCCTTCTTGAAAATTAGTTTTCACTTTGACTAAATCTTCAGCTAAAAGATTCTCTTTTGTTTCCAGAGATTTTTTTACTTGTTGGTAAAAAGGATCCATGGAGTCGGCAATATTTTCCGTTTCTTTAATAAAATCATTTAACTTTTTACTGTAAAAATTAACATTTGGTCGCAAAAGAATCGCTCCTTTTAAAATTATTTACTAGCGCGTTTTTGGTAAGTACCTTCTGAAGTATTAATTTCTAAATATTCTCCAGCAGTAATAAAATCTGGTACGTTAACGACTAAACCTGTTTCCATGGTTGCAGGTTTTCCTGAACCAGTAACAGAACCACCTTTAATAGAAGGTTGTGTTTCAGTCACTTGTAAGACCACAGAACCTGGAAGATCCACACCAATGACTTCTGTGCCGTAAAATTGGATTTTAACTTCCATATTTTCTAACATGAATTTTAACTCTTGTGCAATATCTTCCACTGGAATTTCATATTGTTCATAAGTTTCTAAGTCCATGAAAAAGGCTGTGTCGTCCATAGAGTATAAATATTGAACTGGTTTTGTTTCTAAAATTGCTTGCTCTACTTTTTCTTCTGGACGCATAGTGGTATCTACTACAGAACCTGTTCTAACATCTTTTAATTTTAGACGCATAACAGTGTTTCCTTTACCTGGTTTGTGGTGGGAAGATTCTAAAACTTTAATTAATTTTCCCCCTTGTTCAAAAGTCATTCCTGCTCTAAGTTCGCTTGCTGATAACATTAATAAGTCTCCTTTAGTTGTTTTATTTTTTATAAGTTTGAAAAATTTTCATTGGGAGGCTTTATTTTTTTTCGCACCATACCTAGAAAAAGGAGAAATGGATGCTGTTTTTGTTGCCCATAGATGGAAACATTCATTTTTTCTTCCTCCTTTAACTTTTCTCAACTCACCTATTATACCTAATATTAGGGAACAAAAAAAGGGGGGAGAATTTTCTAGGTTATTTCAGCAAAAAATTCTCCTGAAATCCTAGAAAATACCTTTTTTTTCTATTCTAAGTTTGCTAGACTGAGGATTAAAAACAAGGAAAGAAGATCTCTCATGACTAAAAAAAATCTCACTTATCCTCTTTTAATTATTGGTTCTTTTTTAACAGCTATTTCGGTTAATACTTTTGCTGTTCCTAACCATCTTGGTGAAGGTGGCGTACCTGGTGTAACCATGATTTTATATTATTTATTTTCTCTTCCCACCTCTGTAACTTCTTTACTATTAAATGGTGCTTTAATTATTTTAGGGTTGAAGTTATTACCTAAACCAACGATTTTTAAAACCATTTTAGTAGTTATTTTAAACTCAATTTTTTTACATTTACTCGCTCCTTACCCTTTTGTTTTTGAAAATCCGATTTTGGCACCTTTAGTCGCTGGTTTTTTCATGGGGGCTGGGATTGGTTTAGTGTATCAAGGTGAAGGAACCACCGCTGGCGGAACCATTGTAGCAGCGATGATTGAAGCTAAAACCGGTCTACCTAAAAGTTCTGGAGTATTATTAACAGACTTAATGGTCATTATTCCTTCTGGTTTTGTAATTGGCTTTGAAAAAATGTGCCTCACGATTATTTCTGTTTACCTTGGGGCTAAAGTTATTGCCTTTATTTCAGAAGGAGCCAAACCAAAACGGACCGTGGTGATTATTTCTCCTAAAGCACCAGAAATTTCCGCTGCTTTAGAAAAAAATATTCAGCGAAATGGAACATTTTTAACTGGAACTGGTTCTTTTTCTAAAGCTCCTCAAACCCTACTTTATATTGTGGTGGAATCGGGAGAAATTTTACCCTTGAAAAAAACAGTCCATGAAATAGATGACAAAGCGTTTATGGTCGTAAGTGAAGCGCAAAATGTTTTAGGCACTCGCTTTTCAAATTAAGGCCTTTTTACTCAAGATGCAACAAGGCGTTGCTTTCTTAAAAGTTAGGGCAATGAATTTGTGCACCACTATTTGCTCAATTTAACTGATAAATTTTTCAAAGGAGGATATGATGACTTTAGGAAGCAAATTAAAAAACATGCGCCAAGCTAAAAATTTATCCCAAAGCCAAGTAGCAGAAAAACTTCACCTTTCACGACAAACTGTTTCTAAGTGGGAATTAGATAAAAGTATTCCTGATTTAGAAAGTTTAAAAATGCTAGCTATTCTTTATGATTTTTCCTTGGATGAACTTTTTAATTTGGCCAAAGTAAAGGAAGATAACATGACGTATTTAACCGAAGAAGCCTTATTGTCCCTGATGATAAAAAAAATTTCAGAAAAAGAAACCTCTTCTCCTGAAAAAATCCAATTTTTATTAGCCAATGTCATCCAACCTTTAAAAGAAAAAATGCAGTTAGAAAAAGTCTATTACTTTGCCCTGCAAAAACAAGTCTCTAGTATTTTAATTCATGAACCGGTAAAAACAACTCTTGCAAAAGAGTATCTCCAGTTATTTTTAGATGATGCCTCAGATTTTTATTTTTTCACTGGAGAAGGTATTATTTACTGCAATATTATTTCTTTTCTACAAGAAAAATCTCTTACTTTTTATCCTTATGAGCGTTTAAAATATCTTTGTGTAGGTCGTCTTTATGATAAAATTTCTATAAAAGAACATAATTCTCCTGCTTTAGGAATTTATGCTAATGATCGGAGCTTTTACAATCATCTACAAATCAAAAATGAAGATTTAACTCCTCTGATTTACTTTTTCACTCACCTGCAAAAAACACAAGATAAATTTTATTTACTGGAAGATTTTGGTCTTTTCACTTTCCACAGAAAGTGGGAGAAAAAACAGTTTTAACTAAAAAGTCAGAAAAAAGGGTTGAATTTCCTTTTTTCTGACTTTTTTTCTATTCATCTAATAAACGACGTTGACCTTCAAGTTGTTGAATTTCTGTAATATCTTGGGTAACTTCAAGACAGCCAAGATAATCATTATTTTCATTGTATAAAGCAAAGTAACGAATATAAACCATCATTTTTCCATGAAGGTTAATCCAAAAACTAGCTTCTGTTCTTTCATGAGCGCGAAAATCATCTAAGATTTTTTGTACAGTAGACATACTTTTAGGTGGATGACAATTAACCACTGCCCGTCCCACGACGGATTTTGTTCGCGGGAACACTCGATGATGACTTTCTGAATAAAAACGAACCCGATCTTCCTTATCCACAAAGGTTAAATCCACTGGTAACACTTCAAAGATTTTCCATAATTGTTCTAATTGTAAAATACCTGTGGGAAAAACAATTTGTTCGGCTGTATTTTCTTCTTTTTCCCAATCATAATGTTTTTCTTCTGGGATATTTTCCTTTAAATCTGTTTGAATAGCTTCTGTGGTCATTTTCGCCCGTTCAATGTTAGCCAAGCGCAAAGGTTCATTTTCTATTTCTTTTTCTAAAGCTTCTTTACTTGGATGCCACACTAAAGGCTCTGGAATAAAGGCAAAGCCAATATCTAAAGAGTCTTTAGCGATTTTGTCCCAATCTGTTAAAGAGAAAACATCTAGACACATGGGAATCATAATTTCTTCTTCTTTAAAAATCATTTCTTCTATTTCATTAATTAGATCCGTTAATTTTTCATCTAAAGGATTAAAAGCGACTTTAGGATCTTGCAGATAAAGAAGGGCTTCTTTCATTTGCTCCCGAATAGCATCATCCACGCCCCACATGACTTTAGGGGGAGCAGAAATACCATATTTTTCCATGTAAGAAAAAATTAACGTTTCTTTTCTCGTATAATGTTTCTCTAATTGGAATAAATCTTTTAAAGCATTTTCTAAACGATTTTTTTCTGACCAGTCACCTTTTTTTAGTTTTTCTAAGTCTTCTTTGATTTCATCATTTAATAGAGAACTTAACACTTTATTTTCTAATTTTAACGTATGCACTGGGTGTCCTGGCTGTTCGTGTTCATAATTAGAGCGATGAATATCTGTAATGGAACCTTTAAAAACAGCCGCGTGAACATTACATAATTTTTGAATTTCAGAAGGATCTAAGCCGCTTTGAATTAATTCTCGCTCTGCTGAAGTAATTTCAGTGACATCCACATCTTCAAAAGAATCATTGAAGATTTTTTTTGCCACTTCAAAATTTCCTCCTTCGTGTAATAAACGTAAAATTTCGACAATTTTTTTCTGCCGCTCAATCGCTGTTAATTTACTCATCTTCTCCTCCTATAACAGTAAAGCCATTTTTTTCTAAAGTTTCAATAATTTTTTCTAAGGGAATTTTTTTTAATTTAGCCCCTTTTTTTAAAGTCATATATCTTCCAGCGGTGTTTAACAGGGCTGGATTTTTTAAATCCTTAAATCCAAGTTCAATCATCAGATCTTTTATAACAGGATAAGAACTTATTAAGTCATAAACTGTCGTATTCACATTAATTATTGGCACAACTTCTCCTCCATTTGAGAATGATTATCATTTCCGTTTATACTTTACGCTTTTTAAGAAAAAAAAACAAGTAGATAAAGAGATTCTCTTCATCTACTTGCACTAGCGTTCTTATGCTTGCTCTCTCTTATCTAAAATTTCTACATTTCCGTCAACTAATCCATTTTCCGTGGATAAAACTAAATTACAAAAACGTTCATTAACCGTAAGTTGTGGCTTTTGACCAAAATAATGTTTGGTGTAGTCTTTAATGTAAAAAGGACCATCATTACTTTCTAATACTTCAGAGTAATCAGGTAACTCTCCTTTTTTATTCACAACTAAAATACGAAAATGAGTATCTAAAGAACATACACCAAATTTAGAAAATTCTCCTACTCCATCATCTAAATCAATTAAAAAACGGATACCCTCATTTTTATAAGGGACTAATTTTTCTTGAGCTTCTTTACTTACTTGAATTTCCATGAAAACTCCTCCTTTATTTTTTAATTCTTAGTAACATAGCATTAATTGCTACAACGACAGTGGATAAGGACATGAGAACAGCGCCTACTGCTGGAGATAAGGTGAAACCAATGGGTGCTAAAACCCCTGCTGCTAGTGGAATGGCAATGAGGTTATACCCTGCGCCCCACCACAAGTTTTGAATCATTTTTCTTCTCGTAGCTTTAGCAAGATCGAGAAAATGTAAAATATCTTTAGGATCACTGTTGGTTAAAACAGATCGGAAGAGCACACGTCTGAACTCCAGTCACCAATGGAAAT
>CAMJVA010000007.1 GCA_946409145.1 uncultured Enterococcus sp.
GGAATTTCATAACCTTTTGCTTTGTAGACTTTACCATTATCTGTAAAGAATAATAGAGTGTCATGAGTGGAAGCTGAAATGAGATTTTTTACAAAATCATCATCGTGCATGCCCATTCCTTGAACTCCGCGACCCCCACGACGTTGAGATCTGAATTCAGTTTGCGAAACCCGTTTAATGTAGCCATTATTAGTTAAAGTAATCACTACTTCTTCTTCTTCAATCAGGTCTTCATCTTCTAAAGATAAAACTTCTCCCACTAGAAGTTCCGTGCGACGTTCATCACCAAAACGATCTCTCACTTCTCCTAATTCAGTATTAATAATCTCTGTAATCCGTTCAGGACGCGCTAAAATATCTGTTAAATCTTCAATTAAAACTAAAAGATTTTGATATTCTTCTTCAATTTTTTCTCGTTCCAACCCCGTTAATCGGCGTAAACGCATATCTAAAATCGCTTGAGCTTGACGATCAGAAAAAGCAAAACGTTCAATTAAACGTCCTTTGGCTTCTTCGTCTCCTTTAGAACTTCTGATAATATGAATAATTTCATCAATATGATCTAAGGCAATGCGTAAGCCTTCTAAAATATGAGCTCTCGCTTCAGCTTTTTTCTTATCAAAAATAGTCCGGCGAGTAATAATTTCTCGTTGATGTTCAATATAATTTTCTAAAATTGCTTTTAGACTTAAAACTTTTGGCACACCATTCACAATAGCTAACATGTTAAAACCAAAAGAAGTTTGTAAACTTGTTAATTTATACAAATTATTTAATAAAACAGAGGCGGAAACATCCCGTCTTGTTTCAATCACAATGCGCATTCCTTTACGAGAAGATTCATCTCGTAAAGCCGTAATACCTTCAATTTTTTTATCCCGATGAAGTTCAGAGATTCGTTCAATTAAGCGAGCTTTATTGACCATATAAGGTAATTCAGTGACTAAAATTCTTTCTTTACCATTAGGCAGTTGTTCAATTTCTACTTTAGCCCGAATGGTAATGGAACCTTTACCTGTTTCATAAGCTCTTCTAATCCCTGATTTTCCCATTACCAAACCACCTGTTGGGAAATCTGGTCCTGGAATAACTTCCATTAATTCTTGAGTAGTGGCTTCAGGGTTATCCATTAACAAATGAATCCCATTAATCACTTCTCCTAAATTATGTGGAGGAATATTAGTGGCCATTCCTACAGCAATCCCTGTTGCGCCATTCACTAAAAGGTTAGGGAAGCGGGAAGGGAGGACTTCTGGTTCTCGTTCTGAACCATCGTAGTTATCTGTAAAGTCCACAGTATCTTTATTAATATCTCTTAACATTTCTAAAGCAATTTTTGACATTCTTGCTTCAGTGTATCGCATTGCAGCCGCAGAATCTCCATCAACAGATCCAAAGTTTCCGTGACCATCCACTAACATGTAACGGTAAGAAAATGGTTGCGCCATTCGAACCATAGATTCATAAATTGCAGAATCTCCGTGAGGGTGATACTTACCCATAACATCCCCAACTAAACGAGCGGATTTTTTATGAGGTTTATCAGGAGTCACTCCTAATTCGTTCATTCCGTATAAAATACGGCGATGAACTGGTTTTAATCCATCCCTTACATCTGGGAGAGCCCGAGCAACAATAACACTCATGGCATAGTCAATAAAGGATTCCTTCATCTCAGATGCTAAATTAACGTCTTGAATATTTTCCATTTTTTCTTCAGCCATGAAGATAAATCCCTCCTTAAATATCTAAATTTTTAACATAATGTGCATTTTCTTCAATGAAAATTCTTCTTGGTTCTACTTTGTCACCCATGAGCATTTCAAATACTTGGTCCGCTTCAATGGCATCGTCAACACTTACTCGAGACATAATGCGGTTAGTTGGATCCATGGTCGTTTCCCATAATTGGTGGAAATCCATTTCTCCAAGACCTTTATACCGTTGAACCGTAGCTTTTGGTGTTTTTGGTAAATTTTCCAAGGTTTGATTTAATAATTCATCAGAATTTTTCCCTGAAGGAATGTAGGTAATATTTTTCCCTTGTTTGACACCGTACAAAGGTGGTTGAGCAATATAAACATAACCTGCTTCCACAATTGGGCGCATGTAACGATAAAATAAAGTTAAGAGTAGGGTTCTAATGTGAGCCCCGTCCACATCCGCATCGGTCATAATCACTAATTTGTGATATCTGGCTTTACTTACATCAAAATCAGAGCCAAAGCCGGTACCCATAGCTGTAAATAAAGAGCGAATTTCTTCATTGGCTAAAATTTTATCCATGCTGGCTTTTTCCACGTTTAAAATTTTACCCCGAATCGGTAAAATTGCTTGAAATTCTCGATCTCGCCCTTGTTTAGCAGAGCCTCCAGCGGAATCTCCTTCCACAATGAACAATTCGCATTTTTCTGCGTTATTAGAAGAGCAGTCTGCTAATTTTCCTGGAAGATTAGAAATTTCTAAAGCAGATTTTCTTCTCGTTACTTCCCGAGCTCTTTTAGCAGCTAAACGGGCCTTAGAAGCAATGGTTCCTTTTTCAATAATTTTTCTGGCCACAGTAGGATTTTCTAATAAGAACTTGTTAAAGTGTTCCGAAAAGAGACGGTCAGTCACAGTTCTAACTTCCGAATTTCCTAATTTAGTTTTGGTTTGTCCTTCAAATTGCGGATCTGGATGCTTAATGGAAATAACGGCAGTTAAACCTTCTCTCACATCTTCACCAGTTAAATTTTCATCTGTTTCTTTCATGAGTTTCGTTTTTCTAGCGTAATCATTAATCACTCGAGTTAAAGCTGTTTTAAAGCCAGATTCATGGGTTCCACCTTCATAAGTATGAATATTGTTGGCAAAACTCATAATATTGGTGTGATAACCATCTGTATATTGCATGGAAACTTCTACAACAATATCTTGTTGTTCGCCTTCCAGAAAAATAGGTTCAGGGAAGATAACTGTTTTATGTTCATTTAAAAAGGACACATAGCTTTTAATGCCCCCTTCAAAGTGAAATTCTTTTTTCACTGGTGTTTCTGGACGTTTATCTTCAATGGAAATTTTTAAACCGCGATTTAAAAAAGCTAATTCTCTAATCCGCACAGAAAGTTTATTAAAATCATATTCGGTAGTTTCTTTAAAAATTTCTGGATCTGGAACAAAGTGCACAGTGGTTCCGTGGCGATCTGTAGTACCGATGATTTTTAAATCATCTACCACATGACCTCGTTGGTATTCTTGGTAATAAATTTGTCCATCTTTATACACTTTTACGTCTAAAGATTTAGATAAAGCATTAACTACAGAAGAACCAACACCGTGAAGTCCACCAGAAACTTTGTACCCTCCACCGCCGAATTTTCCTCCTGCGTGCAAAATAGTAAAGACCGTTTCTACAGCAGGACGACCGGTTTTTTCTTGAATCCCTACTGGAATGCCTCGGCCATCATCAATAACCGTAATGGAATTATCTTTTTCTACAATAACTTGAATTTCTTTACTAAATCCAGCTAAGGCTTCGTCAATGGAGTTGTCGACAATTTCCCACACTAAATGGTGCAAGCCTTCTCCACTAGTGGAGCCAATATACATTCCTGGACGTTTTCTAACTGCTTCTAGACCTTCTAAAACTTGAATTTGACTGGCATCATATTCTTCTGCCAATTCTTTCATTGATTTTTTTTCTTCTGTCAAGCTTGTTCTCCCTGCCTTTCAATACTTCCTTTTTTCACATAAAAAATATCTGGGGTCACTGTTAAATTATTTTGTAAATGCGTTAAGGTTGTGGTGGTTAAAAATGTTTGGACTTTTCCTTCAATAGCCGAAAGTAAATGAAGTTGCCGATTATCATCTAACTCACTCATCACATCGTCTAAAAGTAAAATGGGATATTCTCCAATTTCTTCTTTCATTAAATCAATTTCAGCTAATTTCACACATAAAGCTGTGGTACGTTGTTGCCCTTGGGAACCAAAGGCTTGCACGTTAATGCCATTAATAAAAAAAAGAAGGTCATCTCGATGTGGACCAATTAAAGTTGTTTTGCGAAAAAGCTCTTGGGCTTTTTTTTCTTCCAAAGCTTCTTTAAACAATCCACTAATGACTTCTTTATTTTTTTCTTTCACTGGAAGATAACTGTCATAACTTAAGGTGACGGCTTCTTTTCCTGAGGTAATTTCTTCTTGGATTTTTGCCATAAATCCTTCTAATTTTTCAATGAATAAAAGTCGTTGAAAAATAACTTCCGTGCCACTTTTAACAAATTCATCAGTTAAAACAGAAAGGAGCACTGGATCAATTTTTTCTTGTTTTAAATAGGCATTGCGCTGTTTTAAAAGTTGATTAAAACGCACTAGTTCATATAAATAAACAGGAGAAATTTGGCCTAATTCCATGTCGAGAAATCTTCTTCGGACACTGGGGGCACCTTTCACTAAAGCTAAGTCCTCTGGAGCAAATAAAATCACATTTAAATGACCAATATAAGCACTTAATTTTTTTTGTTCTAAGTAATTGACCTTGGTTTTTCGCCCTTTTTTAGTCAGTAACACTTCTAAAGGCAGACGAGAGTGTTCTTTTTCAATTAAACCGGACACTTTTGCAAAATCACTATCCCACTTGATTAATTCTTTTTCATTGTGCGTTCGATGACTTTTGCTCATGGCTAAAGTGTAAATAGCCTCTAAAATATTGGTTTTTCCTTGGGCATTTTCCCCAAGAAAAATATTTAAAGATTTAGGAAAATCTAATTCTAAGCTAGAATAGTTGCGGAAATTTTCTAAAGATAAGTGACTTAATTTCATTGTTCTTCACTATCTTTTTCAGAATCTTCTTCCGTATTTTTTGCCATAAAAAAAGTACCTTCTTCAGGTAACTCCACCATTTGACCAGGATATAACTTACGACCTCGTCTATTTTCTAGCTGACCATCTACAAAAACACTGTTTTCTTGTAGGTACCATTTACTCATACCTCCTGAAGAAATAACGTTTAATTCTTTCAGTAATTGGCCTAAGGTAATGTATTCCGTGTTCAAGATATATTTTCTTTTCATACGCCGCCTCCTTTGGCCGAAAATATCTACTTATATTATACCTTTTTTTTAAGGTGATTTCAATAATATGGGAAATTTTAAGGGCTTTTAGGAAAATTTTTTCCTTTTAAGGTGATTTGCTTATTTGCCAAAAAAAAGCAGAAATCGCCATTTTTTAGCGATTTCTGCAAAGAAAGCTGCAAAAAACTTTTCAGCTTGGAATTTTTTTAATTTGTCCGAACAGGGGTAATTAATTGAATAAAAGCTTCACTGCTTTCCACAGGTTCCAAGGTAAAAGGTCTAACTGGAGAAATAAAGTGAATGGCAATATCAATATCTCCAAAAGCTTTTAGAGCATCTTTCATATAATCTGGATTAAATGAAATTTCTAAAGGATCCCCAGAAACTTTTTCATAACTTAATTCTTCTTCCACATAACCTACCTCAGGAGAGTTACCAGAAAGTAAAATATGTGCATCAGAAATAGTTAATTTAACAATATTATTTCGTCCTTCATGACTTAAAAGAGAGGCTCTTTCAATCGCTTGTGCTAAAGTGTGGCCGTTAAAAACAGCTTCCGTATTAAAACTTGTAGGAATTAAACGAGAAGTGTCAGGATAATTTCCTTCTAAAAGACGAGAGTAAAAATACATATTACTTGTTTTAAAGACCACTTGGTTTTCCATAATGGCCATTTCTACTAATTCATTTTCATCACTAAAGGAACGAGATAATTCCGTTAATGATTTTCCTGGAATAACCATGTTAAAAGAAATATTACTATCTACGTTAATTTTTCTTTGACTTAAACGGTGAGAGTCAGTGGCAACAGCTGTGAGTAAGCCGTCTTTTAAGGTAAAGTGAACCCCTGTTAAAATAGGGCGACTTTCATGTTGGGAAACAGAAAAAACTGTCTCATTAATTAATTGAGTAAAAATTTTAGCTTCTAATTGAATTTTATTTTCTGCATCAATGGCAGGTAAGTGTGGATAATTATCCGCACCTAAACCGTTCACCACAAATTCTGCTTTACCAGAAGAAATTTTTACTTGTTGGTTTTCTGTTACTTCAAAGGTGAAAAATTCTTCTGGTAAACGACGAATAATATCAGAGAAAAATCTTGCTTGTAACACAATAGCTCCCGTTTCAGCAATATCCATTTGGGCTTTTTCATCGTCAGCTTTAAGCAAGGTTTCAATAGAAATATCCGTGTTACTTCCTGTTAATTGTAATCCTTCTTTGGTTAAGAGGATTTTAACCCCAGTTAAAATAGGAATTGTTGTTTTAGAGGAAATAGCTCTTTGTACCGTTTGTAATTCTTGTAAAAAACGTAACCGATTTAACGTTACTTTCATATAGGTCACTCCTTGTTTTATTTTATTTAAATAATTAAGTAATAATAGTAATAGGTCCTGTGTATCCTGGGGATAAGTGGGGAAAAGTATTTAAAATAAAAGTTTTCCACTTGTGGATAAGTTGTGGATAAGTTAGAAAGTTTTTCTGAAGTTTTCCACAAGGGAAAAAGAACTTTATTGGACTAACTTACTTTTTAGTTCATTGATTTCTTTTAAAATCGTCGGATCTGTTTCTAATAATTGCTGAATTTTTTCGTGGGCATGAATCACTGTAGTGTGATCTTTTCCGCCAAATTCCGCGCCGATTTTAGGAAGAGAGCTTTCTGTGAGTTCTCTTGCTAAATACATAGCAATTTGTCTTGGAACCACGATGGTTTTCACCCGTTTTTTTCCTTTTAAATCTTTTAAAGGAATGTGATAAAATTTCGCCACTTCTTCTTGAATGAGTAAAATAGAGAGTTCGTGGCTTTTGTGATTTGGTTTTAAACTTTTTAAAGCATCAGCAGCTAAACTAGTGGAAATTTCTTGCCCGTTCATGGTGGCATAGGCTTGTACTCTGACTAAAGCACCTTCAAGTTCTCTAATATTTGAGTCAATTTGTCCGGCAATATAGCTTAAAGTATCGTCAGGAATTTCTAAGCGTTCAGCGTCAGCTTTTTTTCGTAAAATCGCAATTCTCGTTTCTAAATCAGGGGGAGTAATGTCAATAGATAAGCCCCAAGCAAAGCGAGAGACCAAGCGTTCTTGCAGTTTTGGAATCTCATTTGGAAGACGATCAGAGGTTAAGACGATTTGTTTTTGATCATCATAAAGAGCATTAAAAGTATGGAAAAATTCCTCTTGGGTAGCTTCTTTTTCAGCGAAAAATTGAATATCATCCACTAATAAAAGATCTACATTCCGATATTCTTTTCTAAATTCTTCTGTTTTATTGTATTGAATAGAAGTAATAAAATCGTTAGCAAAGGTTTCTGAAGAAACATATTTAATTTTTGCTTGAGGGTTGTATCTAAGCATTTGATGACCAATAGCGTGCATTAAATGGGTTTTTCCTAAACCAACGCCTCCATAAAAGAATAAAGGATTATAAATAGAGCCTGGCTCTTCAGCTACGACTAAGGCTGCAGCGTGAGCCATTTGGTTACCTTTACCAATGACAAAAGTATCAAAAGTATATTTAGGATTTAAAATGACTTTTTTTCCTGTTTCTGTAGGAATTTGTTCTACAGCTTTTTTTTCTCGAGGAACTTCTGGTTCTTTTTGGTTGACTGCAGTAATAATGGGAGAAATTTCCTGATTGAAGAGGCGAAAACTAATTTCCACAATTCGGGATGCGAGATTTTTTTCCCAATATTCTTTATGCAAGTCAGAGGGAACTTCAATATATATTTTTTGATTTTCTAGACGAATGGGACGAGCAGTCATAATCCAAGCATCAAAACTAGGCTTAGATAACTCTGTTTCATAAGTCCGTTTGATTTCATCCCACAAAGAGGTGATATCAGGCATGAAAGAACCTCCTTTTAGTTTTACACAACATACTTCATAATTTTAGCATGATTACTTTGATTTTTCCACAGGTTTTGTATCTTGTGGAAAAAATAACTCACAATGAGGGAAAAAGTTATCCACAAGAGAAAATTAAATTGGGGATAAACAAAAAATAAATGAGTTTTCCAAAAGTTTTCCACAAAATAAACAAAGTTATTCACCTTGGTACTACAAGGATTTTCTGAAATATCCACATTTTATTTTTATCCTGTGGAAAAATAAAACACAGGTTGTAAATTTGTGGAAAACCTTGGGAAAAACAAGGAAAAAATGATGAAAAAAAGTTTTTCCTCCACATGGAATTGAATAAATCAAGAAAGTTGTGGATAAGTTTTTTTCTTGAAATAACAAAAAGATAATTGACAAAAATAAGGTTAATTCGTTATACTACTAAAGTATGTCGAGTACCGCATTTCAGGAGGTGGAACATTATGAAAAGAACTTACCAACCAAATAAACGCAAACATTCAAAAGTACATGGCTTTAGAAAACGTATGAGCACAAAAAATGGCCGTCGTGTTTTAGCAGCCCGTCGCCGCAAAGGCCGTAAAGTTTTATCCGCTTAAACCGCTGAGCTGCTCAGTGGTTTTTTTTTATACAAAAATGAGAATTTTTAAGGCAAAGACTACCTAATAATGGTAGAATGAAACCGTTAATCATGTAAAATGAAAGTGGATTGTGATGAAAAAAGAATATCGGGTAAAAAAAGAAAAAGAATTCCAACAAGTTTTTAAAAAAGGTAAGTCTTGTGCCAATCGAAAATTTGTCGTTTATCAAATGGAAAAACCTAATCAAGATCACTTTCGCGTGGGACTTTCAGTAGGTAAAAAATTAGGGAATGCCGTGGTGCGCAATCAAGTGAAACGCTATATTCGTCAAGCCCTAACTGAAGACAAGGAAAATTTAAAACAAGACGTGGATATGATTATCATTGGTCGAAAAGGTGTTGAAGAGTTGAATTATCACGAGGTAAAAGAAAATCTGCGCCACGTGTTAAAATTAGCTAATTTGTTGTAGAAAGGAAAGATTTTGTGAAAAAATTCAAACGTATTTTTCTAACTGGAGGCTTAGGAAGTCTTCTAGTTTTACTTTCCGCTTGTGGAACAGGAGATGTAACGGCAGAAAGTTCTGGTTTGTGGGATAAGATCGTCTACTTTTTCAGCCGAGCCATTCAATTTTTATCTCTTGGAGGTAATGTGGGTGTCGGAATTATTCTCTTTACGATTATTATTCGGGTAATTTTGCTTCCTCTAATGCACTATCAAACTAAAAGCATGCGAAAGACCCAAGAACTGCAACCAAAAATTAAGGCTATTCGAGAAAAATATCCTTTTAAGGATCAAGAAAGCCAACGGTTAATGAATGAAGAAATTCAACATCTTTATAAAGATAACGATGTGAATATGTACGCTGGTTGCTTACCTATTTTTGCCCAAATGCCAGTAATGATTGCTTTATATCAATCTATTTCTCGGGTGCCAGAATTACGCCAAGGACACTTTTTATGGTTAGATTTAGCTCAACCAGATCCTTATTACATTTTGCCAATTCTAGCCGCTGTCTTCACTTTCTTATCTAGTTATCTAGCAAGTATGAGCCAATTAGAAAAAAATGCTTCTATGACCGTTATGAACGTTGTAATGCCTTTAATGATCTTTTTCATGGGTATGAATTTTGCAAGTAGTTTGTCTTTATACTGGGTAGTATCTAATGCTTTCCAAGTGGTACAAACTTTATTAATTAACAATCCTTTTAAAATTCGTGCAGAAAGAGCTGAAGTGGCTCGAGTTGAAAAAGAAAGACAAAAAGCTTTAGAAAAAGCCATGAATCCTAAAAAGAAACGGAAAAAACGTTAGAGGGGAGTTTTTTAAATGCCAAAATTTACAGGAAATACCATTGAAGAAGCCATTGAAAAGGGTTTAAGTGAACTTTCTTTAACCAAAGATGAAGCCAAAATTACCATAGTTAATGAAGGTAAAAAAGGATTTTTCGGAATGGGAAAAAAAGAAGCTATTGTTGAAGTGGATAAAAATCCTGCTATTCATTTACAAGACACAACCCCAAAAATTACTCCAGAAGTTACTTCTGATTTAGAAGAAGTCGCAGTAGACGCTATTGAAGAAGTAGAGGATACTGCTGAAACAGTGGAAGTTATGGAAGAAGAAATTTCTAATGAAGAAGTTGAGACAACTTCAAACGTCCCTGTTTCAAGTGAAGAAGCATTAGATGATGAAGAAGCTTTAAAAGAACTTGGTTTATACTTAACTAAAATTACGCAAGAATTAAATGCCCCAGCATTATTAAGAGTCGAAAGACAAAAAGAAGTGATTATTTTCCATTTAGATAGCCAAAAACAAGGCTTACTCATTGGAAAACATGGTAAAGTGTTAAATGCTTTGCAGTATCTAGCTCAAGTATTTATTCATCGGAAGGCTAAAAATAAAATTTCTGTCGTGGTGAATGTGGGAGACTACCGCCAACGTCGCCAAGAAATTTTAGAACGTTTGGCCAAACGAACAGCCGAAAAAGTCCAAACCACACGTCATCCAGTCTTTTTAGAACCTATGCCTGCTTTTGAAAGAAAACAAATTCATTCCGTTTTAAGTAAAAATCCTTATGTTACTACTCATTCTGAAGGGGATGAACCTTATCGCTATTTAGTAGTAGAACCAAGCGATAAACCAATTTTATAATTTAAAAAAAGTTCCTAAAGGCCAATTGCAACTAATAACAATTGACATTTAGGAACTTTCATCATATATTTAGGGAGAAATCATTCTTATCTGAGTACATATCAGATGAGAGGTCAAATTTTTGACCACACCTCACTAGTGACCCATACACTAGTGAGCTTTTTTATTAGAAATTATTTAAAGAAAAAATTGACGACTTTTTTTCTCTCACTTGCATGGGTAAAAAAATCGTGGTACTATTTAGCAGAAAATATGAGTAGCAGTCAAAGTGCGCTCTTTTCAGTCCCTAGAGATTTTCTAGGGATTGGAAAGACTACGCACTTTTTTTCTTTTATAAGGAGAGAATATAAATGGATTTAATTTTTGAGACAATTGCTGCAATTTCCACGCCACCAGGGGAAGGGGCGATTAGTATTGTTCGTCTCAGTGGGGATAAAGCTTTAGACATTATGGATAAAATTTATCACAGTGGTACAAAAAAATTAAGCGAAGTAAAAAGTCATACTATTCACTATGGTCATTTAATTGATCCGGCCACTAAAAAAGTGGTGGATGAAGTGTTGGTGACTGTCATGCGCGGACCAAAAACTTTTACTAAAGAAGACATTGTAGAAATTAATTGTCATGGTGGTATGGTAGTGACCAATAATATTTTACAATTAGTATTGCGCCAAGGGGCAGTTTTAGCAGAACCAGGTGAGTTTACGAAACGCGCTTTTTTAAATGGAAGAATCGATTTATCCCAGTCAGAAGCAGTGATGGACTTGATTCGCGCCAAAACAGATAAGGCGGCTGATCTTGCTTTAGCCCAATTAGAAGGTCGGTTAACGAAACTTATTAAAGATCTTCGCCAAGAAATTTTAGATACTCTCGCTCAAGTGGAAGTAAACATTGATTATCCCGAATATGACGATGTAGAAGAAATGACCAGTCGTTTAATGAAAGAAAGAGCTGAAGAAATTCAACTTAAAATTAAAAGACTCTTACAAAATGCAAAAGAAGGAAAAATTTTACGAGACGGGTTAAAAACAGCCATTATTGGTCGTCCTAATGTAGGTAAATCTTCTCTATTAAATTATTTATTGCAAGAAGATAAAGCCATTGTCACAGAAATTGCCGGAACCACTAGAGATGTGATTGAAGAATACGTGAATTTAAATGGTGTTCCTTTAAAACTCATTGATACAGCTGGAATTAGAGAAACTCATGATGTGGTAGAAGCTATTGGGGTAAAACGCAGCAAAGAAGCTTTAGACAAAGCTGATTTAGTGTTGCTTGTTTTAAATCAAAATGAAGCTTTAAGCGCAGAAGATATTGAATTATTAAAAGCTACAAAAGATAAAAAGCGTTTGGTGTTATTGAATAAAATGGATTTAACCTCAGTCTTAAAAGAAGCTGATTTATTGAATTACACTGAGGAAAGTGAAATTTTACCTCTTTCAGCCGTAACAGGTGTCGGTTTTGATAAATTAGGAGAAGTCATTGAATCCTTATTTTTTGCTGGAGAACTTAATCAAGAAGATGCTACCTATATTTCTAATGTGCGCCATATTGCTTTATTAGAAAAAGCCCAAGCTTCTTTAGTAGCCGTTGAAAACGGAATTGATGCTGGGATGCCAGTGGATCTAGTGCAAATTGATTTAACTGCTGCATGGGATTATTTAGGTGAAATTGTGGGAGACAGTGCTCCAGATGAATTAATTACGCAACTTTTCAGTCAATTTTGTTTAGGAAAATAATAGAAAAAGATTACAACTGTTAGAAAGTTTTAAATAGAAAGTAGGAAATTAAGTGGAAACATATCTTTCAGAAAGCTATGATGTCATTGTTGTTGGTGCCGGTCATGCCGGTTCTGAGGCGGCTTTAGCCAGTGCCAGAATGAATTGTAAAACCTTACTCATTACAATTAATTTAGACATGGTGGCTTTTATGCCATGTAATCCTTCTGTGGGAGGACCTGCAAAAGGTGTGGTTGTGAGAGAAATTGATGCTCTCGGTGGTCAAATGGGTAAAAATATTGATAAAACTTATATTCAAATGCGCATGCTAAACACAGGAAAAGGTCCTGCAGTTCGCGCTTTACGAGCTCAAGCAGATAAAAGAGCCTATGCTCATGAAATGAAACGAACCATTGAACAACAAGAAAATCTCACCCTTCGTCAAGGGGTCGTTGATGATTTAGTCGTGGAAAATGGTAAAGTGTGTGGTGTCATTACGCATACAGGAGCCATTCACCACGCTAAAGCAGTAGTAATTACAGCTGGGACTGCGTTAAGAGGAGAAATTATTATTGGAGAATTAAAATATTCTTCTGGTCCTAATAACTCTCAAGCGGCCGTCAATCTTTCTGGAAATTTGAAAAAATATGGTTTAGATTTAGACCGTTTTAAAACAGGAACACCTCCAAGAGTCTTAAGTTCTTCTATTGATTATGATAAAACAGAAATTCAACCAGGGGATAAAGAACCTAATCATTTTAGTTTTCAAACTCCTGATGAAAATTATTTAAAAGATCAAATTCCTTGCTGGTTAACGTATACTAATCCTTCTACTCATGAAATTATTCGAGAAAATCTGCACCGGGCACCAATGTTTACAGGAATTGTGGAAGGAGTAGGGGCGAGATATTGTCCTTCTATTGAAGATAAAATTGTTCGTTTTGCTGATAAAGATCGTCATCAATTATTTTTAGAACCAGAAGGAAGAGACACAGAAGAAGTGTACGTTCAAGGATTTTCAACTTCCATGCCAGAAGAAGTGCAACAAAAAATGCTTCATTCTGTGGCTGGACTAGAAAAGGCTGAAATGATGCGAACAGGATATGCCATTGAATATGATGTAGTAAAACCGCATCAACTAAAACCTTCTTTAGAAACAAAAGTCATTGAAAATTTATTTACTGCTGGACAAACTAATGGTACTTCTGGGTACGAAGAAGCGGCTGGACAAGGTTTAATGGCCGGAATTAATGCAGCCTTAAAAGTAAAAGGAAAAGAACCTTTTGTAATGAAACGTTCTGAAGGTTACATTGGTGTTATGATTGATGACCTTGTTACTAAAGGAACCAATGAACCTTATCGCTTGTTAACTAGTCGGGCAGAATATCGTTTAATTTTACGTCATGATAATGCCGACTTCCGTTTAACAGAATATGGTCATGAAATTGGTCTGGTTACTGATGAAGCTTACGAAGAATTTTTAGAAAAAAAGGTCGCTATTGAAAAAGAAATAACGCGACTAAAAGAATTCCGCGTTAAACCAAGTGAAAAAGTACAAGCTTTCTTAAAAGAAAAAGGCTCCGCCCAATTAAAAGACGGAATTTTAGCCAGTGAATTAATTAAACGTCCTGAATTAACTTATGAAGATGTAATAAGTTTAATGCCAGAACTGGAAGAAAAATTAGATCATCGGGTGAAAGAACAAGTTTCCATTCAATTGAAATACGAAGGCTATATTAAAAAAGCCATGGAAAAAGTGGAAAAATTAAAACGATTGGAAGCAAAAAAAATTCCTGCTAATTTAGATTATGAAGCTATTAACGGATTAGCCACAGAAGCCAAACAAAAATTAACAAAAATTCATCCAGAAACTATTGCTCAAGCCACCCGAATTTCTGGTGTGAACCCTGCTGATATTTCCATTTTAATGGTCTATTTAGAACAAGGAAAATTCGTTAAAACGGGAGAAACAGCATAAAATGTTTTTAAAAAGTTAGAGGAGAAAAAATTCTCCTCTAATTTTTTTAGTTTCACGTGGAACA
The DNA here is from genome assembly GCA_946409145.1 of uncultured Enterococcus sp. Taxonomy (GTDB): domain Bacteria; phylum Bacillota; class Bacilli; order Lactobacillales; family Enterococcaceae; genus Enterococcus_J. The sequence continues at coordinate 14,389 of CAMJVA010000007.1, forward strand.
TTTTATAAAAAAGGTGAGAATTTTTAAAATTTATTCAGAACCATTGCATCCCGTAAAAAATTGCGTTAAAGTAGGAAAAGTAGGTTGTGAAACATTTTTTGTTTCACATGGACAACAATAAAGGAGTAGATAAATTGACCCCTGAATTATTTAAAAGTAAGTTAGCTGAAAAAGGTTTCATTTTAACCCAAGAGCAAATGGAACAATTTGCTAAATACTATGAACTTTTAGTTACTTGGAATGAGAAAATGAATTTAACAGCTTTAACTGAAAAAGAAGAGGTTTACTTAAAACATTTTTATGACTCACTCATGTTAGCTTTTTATGAAGGATTTAATCCTGAAAGTCATCTTTGTGATGTGGGCGCTGGAGCTGGGTTTCCTAGTTTGCCTTTAAAAATTTTATTTCCTAGTTTAAAAGTAACCATTGTTGATTCTTTGAATAAACGCATTACTTTTTTAAATGAAGTAGTGAAAGAACTTCATTTAAAAGAGGTTTCTTTATACCATGATCGGGCAGAAACCTTTGGGCAAAATCCTAAGTTTCGGGAACAATTTGACCTAGTAACAGCTAGAGCTGTGGCAAGACTTTCTGTTTTAAGTGAATTGTGTTTACCTTTAGTAAAAGTTGATGGCTTATTTATTCCTTTAAAAGCACAAAAAGGACAAGAAGAATTACAAGAAGCGCAAAATGCTTTGAAAATTCTTGGAGGAACTTTTGTGACCGAACTGGAATTTTTCTTGCCTGAAACCAATGATCAAAGAGAATTATTTGTTATTAAAAAAACCAAAAAAACACCGAAAAAATACCCTAGAAAACCAGGGACACCGAATAAATTACCTTTATAAAAAGAAATGGAGGCTCTTATGGCACGTGTAATTTCAGTTGCTAACCAAAAAGGGGGCGTGGGAAAAACCACGACCACTGTGAATCTTGGAGCATGTTTAGCTTATTTAGGGAAAAAAGTGTTACTTATTGACGCCGATGCCCAAGGAAATGCCACTTCAGGATTAGGAATTAGAAAACCTGATGTAAAAAATGATATTTATGATATTTTAGTCAATGAAATTCCCATTGAAGAAACGATTTTACCTACTTCAAGAGAAAATTTATCCATTGTGCCAGCAACGATTCAATTAGCTGGAGCAGAAATTGAATTAACCAGTATGATGGCTAGAGAATCACGGTTAAAAACCGCTGTAGAAGATGTGAAAGACAAGTATGATTATATTTTCATTGACTGCCCACCTTCTTTAGGACATTTAACGATTAATGCTTTTACAGCGTCAGATTCTATTTTAATTCCTGTTCAAAGTGAATATTATGCCCTAGAAGGATTAAGCCAACTTTTAAATACGATTCGTTTGGTGCAAAAACATTTTAATCCTTCTTTAGAAATTGAAGGAGTTCTTTTAACCATGCTAGATGCTAGAACGAATTTAGGGGCAGAAGTTGTGGGAGAAGTTAGAAAATACTTCCAAGAAAAAGTGTATGATACTGTGATTCCAAGAAATGTTCGTCTCTCTGAATCTCCAAGCCACGGGATGTCGATTATTGATTACGATCCTCGTTCAAAAGGAGCCGAGAGTTACCAAGCCCTAGCAAAGGAAGTGTTAGCTCGTGACGAAAAGTAAAGGATTAGGTCGAGGAATTGATGCTTTATTCCAAGATTTTGCTAAAATTGATGAAGTGGATCCAGCCAAAGAAGAAGTTGTGGAACTTTCTTTAAAAGAGTTGCGTCCTAACCCTTATCAACCAAGAAAAACTTTTGATGAAAAAGCCTTAGAAGAGCTTTCTTTATCCATTAAGCAATCAGGAGTTTTCCAACCCATTATTGTGAGAAAATCCAGCGTTAAAGGATACGAAATTATAGCTGGTGAAAGACGTTTCCGAGCGTCTAAATTAGCTAAAAAAGAAACGATTCCGGCTATTATTCGGGAATTTTCTGAAGAAGCCATGATGCAAGTGGCTGTGTTAGAAAACCTTCAAAGAGAAGATTTGTCTCCTTTAGAAGAAGCTTTGGCTTATGAAATGCTTATGAAAAATTTAAAGCTAACTCAAGCACAAGTAGCAGAACGCCTTGGGAAAAGTCGCCCTTACATTGCTAATTATTTAAGACTCTTAACGTTACCTGAAGTGGTGAAAGATCTTTTACAAAAAGAAACACTGTCTATGGGTCAAGCGAGAACCTTACTGGGTTTAAAAGATAAAAAACAAATGATTCAGTTGGCTAATAAAGCAGTGAAAGAAAATCTCACTGTCAGACAACTGGAAGTTTTAGTGAACAAAATGAATGGAGAAAAGAAAACTCCGGTTAAAAAGGTCAAAGAAAAACCTTTATACTTAAAAGAATCAGAAGAGCGTTTGCGCCATCAATTTGGCACCAGTGTGACTATTCAAGAAAATAAAGGTAAAGGAAAAATTGAAATTGAATATTTATCCTTAGATGATCTTGATAGACTCTTAGAGATTTTAGGCGTGAAAGAGTAGGAGGAATGAGATGTACGATCTGGGAGATATTGTTGAAATGAAAAAACCTCATGCTTGCCAGACCAATTCCTGGGAAATTATTCGCATGGGGGCAGATATTAAAATTAAGTGCCAAAATTGCGGGCATATTGTCATGATGACAAGACGAGATTTCAACAAAAAATTAAAAAAAGTTTTAGTGAAAAAAAATAGAAATGAGTGAAAATTTTTATGTCTTTAACTGCTGGAATCGTGGGCTTACCTAATGTAGGTAAATCAACTTTATTTAATGCAATCACCAAAGCTGGAGCAGAAGCGGCGAATTATCCTTTTGCCACCATTGATCCTAATGTGGGAATGGTAGAAGTTCCTGATTATCGTCTTAATCGGTTGAAGGAATTAGTTCAACCGAAAAAAACAGTCCCAACAACTTTTGAATTTACTGATATTGCGGGAATTGTTAAAGGAGCTAGTAAAGGGGAAGGATTAGGAAATCAATTTTTAAGTCATATTCGCCAAGTAGATGCGATTTGTCACGTGGTGAGATGTTTTGATGACCCTAATATTACCCACGTAGAAGGGCGTATTGACCCAATTTCTGATATTGAAACAATTAATTTAGAATTAGTCTTAGCCGATTTAGAAAGTATTTCTAAACGGTATGAAAAAACAGCTAAAGTAGCAAAAACTAAAGATAAAGATGCTTTAGCAGAGTTTGCTGTATTGCAAAAAATTAAACCTGTTTTAGAAGAAGGACATTCTGTTAGAAGTGTGGACCTTGATGAAGATGAGAAAAAAATTCTTAAAGGATTTTTCTTATTAACGGCTAAACCTGTGTTATATGTGGCTAATATTTCAGAAGATGATGTAGCTGATCCAGAAAATAATCATTATGTCAAAGAAGTTATGGCCTATGCAGCAAAAGAAAATGCTGAAGTCATTGCTGTATGTGCAGAAGCAGAAGAAGAAATTGCCGAATTAGATGATGATGACAAAGCTGAATTTTTAGAAGCTTTAGGCATTGAAGAATCTGGGTTAGATAAATTAATTAGAGCAGCTTATGATCTGTTAGGTCTTGGAACCTACTTTACAGCCGGTGTGCAAGAAGTGCGCGCTTGGACCTTTAAAAAAGGCATTAAAGCCCCTCAAGCAGCAGGGATTATTCACTCAGATTTTGAACGAGGATTTATTCGTGCAGAAACAATTTCTTATGAAGATTTTGACCATTACGGTTCTGAAAAAGCTTGTAAAGAAGCTGGAAAAATGCGTTCTGAAGGTAAAGAATACGTCGTGCAAGATGGGGATATTATGTTATTCCGTTTCAATGTTTAGTCTCTTTTATTCACCCTGAAAGATATGTTATAATACCCTGAAAATTAAAGGAGGAATTAGTTTTGGATGGAGAAACATTACGGCAAATTGTGGCTGAAAATCGCCAATTAGAACAATCCTTAACCAAGCGTAACGAACAATATATTTTTGATTTAAAAAAAGCCTTAAAAGCTGCTAATTTGTCAGAAGAAGATATTACCTTAGCCATGCACGATATTTTACCTAGCTTAGTCGAAGGACAAAAAACTGGTGAAACAGCGAGAAAACAATTTGGAACGGTTACTGAACGAGTGCAAATTATTTTAACTAAGCCAAAAGAACAACCACAAGCAGAATCTTGGAAAATGTGGTTAGATAATACTTTGTTATTTTTTGCCATGTTAGCTGTGTTAAATGGCATTATGAATTTAGTTTCTAAAGGACAAGGTTTAACTGCTGGTCTAACTTCTTTGGTGGCCACTTCTGCTACTGGAGGTTTGATTTTTTACTTCATGTATAAATGGATTTATCAATATGAAAAACCTGGTGCAGATGCAAGTAAAAAACCAAAAATGTGGAAATCTATGTCTATTTTAGCTGTAGGTATGGTCGTGTGGATTTTAATTTACACGGGCTCCATGTTATTACCAAAAGTTTTAAATCCAATTTTAGATCCTGTAGTTCTAATTATTTTAGGAGCGCTCGCTTTTGGTGGAAGAATGTTACTGAAAAAGAAATTCAATATTCAAGGATCCTTTTTCAATCGTTAATTCCAGTGAGTTTCTAAAGAAAATATGCAAAAGGAAATGTATTTTATACACCAAAAATAATGTTCGGATTTAGAGCGGCTTTTTGAATAAAAAACAAAAAAATAAAAAAAGTTGCAAATTTTGATTGACAAACGATTTTTCTCAGCCTATAATGCAAACATACTAATAAAAGAGGCCGTGACTAAAACGAAGTAGTGATTAAAGCCAATGTTTCAGAAAGCTAGTGGGGATGCGAACTAGTACAAGCTTTAGAACGAATTACATTTTAAGAGCCTTGGCAGAGATGCCACGCGACAGCGTTAAATGTTTGAGAGATATGTTTTATTTAAAACATATAAATTGGGTGGTACCGCGAATTTTCGTCCCTTGGTTATTTTAACCAAGGGACTTTTTGTTGTTCCACGAAAAAAAAGTGTGTAAGCAGAATAACTGCTATCATAAAAAAATATATGGAGGGCATTACAATGAATATTATTGATGAATTGGCTTGGCGTGACGCGATTAATCAACAAACGAATGAAGAAGAACTTCGTAAACTTGTTGACGAAAAGAGTATTTCACTATATTGCGGCGTTGACCCAACTGGGGATTCTATGCACATTGGACATTTAATTCCATTTATGATGATGAAAAGATTTCAATTGGCGGGCCATCACCCATATATCCTAATTGGTGGCGGAACTGGAACAATTGGAGATCCTAGTGGACGTAAGACAGAACGCGTGTTGCAAACTATGGAACAAGTACAACACAATTTCGATTCTTTATCTAACCAAATGCGTAAATTGTTCGGAAAAGACGCAAACATAACATTCGTAAACAATTACGATTGGCTTTCAAAAATTTCTTTATTAGATTTTTTACGGGATTACGGTAAAAACTTTAATATTAATACAATGTTAGCGAAAGATATTGTCGCAAGCCGATTAGATGTGGGTATTTCCTTTACTGAGTTCACTTACCAAATTTTACAATCCATTGACTTTTTACATTTGTTCAAAACCTTTGACATTCAATTGCAAATTGGTGGAGCAGATCAATGGGGAAATATTACTTCTGGATTAGATTTAATTCGTAAAATCGAAGGACCTGACGCTCAAGCATTTGGTTTAACTATTCCATTAATGCTAAAAGCAGATGGTACTAAATTTGGGAAAACTGCTGGAGGAGCAATTTGGTTAGATCCTAAGAAAACTTCTCCATTTGAATTTTACCAATTCTGGTTAAATCAAGATGACCGGGATGTTGTAAAATACTTGAAATTCTTCACTTTCTTAACACAAGAAGAAATCAAAGATTTAGAAAACAAAATTGCTACTGAACCAGAAAAACGGGAAGCACAACGTCGTTTAGCTGAAGAAGTAACACGTTTTGTTCACAGTGAAGAAGACTTAAAAGAAGCCCAAAAAATTACGGAAGCACTTTTCTCTGGTAACATTAAAGAATTAGATGCTAAAGAAATTGAACAAGGGTTTGAAAAAATGCCAACAGTAGAAATTTCTTCTACCCCAGAAAATATTGTGGAATTGTTGGTAAATACAAAAATTGAACCATCTAAACGTCAAGCACGGGAAGATGTTTCAAATGGAGCTGTTAGTGTTAACGGTGATCGTGTCACCGATTTAAATTTTGTCGTAAAACCATCTGAGAACTTTGATGGTAAGTTTGTGGTCATTCGAAAAGGTAAGAAAAATTACTTTTTGGCCAAAGTAGTTGATTAGAATTTAATAAGTTTTTGATTTCTTTATTGTTACAAAAATTAAAAAATTCAATGTTTACCAATTTGAACCCCATCCTATTATGGTGAGACAAATTGCCGTTAACACTACTTAAAAGAGAGAATCTACACTTGTAGATTCTCTCTTTTTTTGTTTATTAAGTTGTTCTAAAAAAAAAGACAATTCTGACAATTTTCATAAAATGAGAAAAAAATGAGAAAATCGTCCTTAAAAGATTTTACAGAAATAAAAAACTGTTGTAACGTAAGACACGACAAAAT
>CAMJVA010000008.1 GCA_946409145.1 uncultured Enterococcus sp.
TTTAGTGGATGGCTTTATTATTTCCGATAATATTTCCGTTGAAGAACTCAAAGTGGTTAATGGAGACTTTGAAAATTCCGATCACAATCCAGTAAAATTATCTTTTTCTCTAAATTAAAAAATGGGAGTGGGACATAATTATGTCCCACTCCCTTAAATCTTAATAAACGGTGATCCAAAAGTAACTTCTTGATCAAAACATAAGTCGAACAATCACAAAAATATGAAAAGCTATTTTGGATTATCCTCCTTATGCCCTTTTTAAACGACGCATATAGTTGGACTATTTAAACCATCAAGTCCAACTTATTTCTCGGAATTAAACACTTTTTTCCCAACCTCTTTTTTATATTTCCAAACCGCGCATTCGTAAAATACTAGCCACTTTTGTCGCAATTAAATCAATGGCAACTTTATTTTCTCCACCTTCAGGGACAATAATATCTGCATAACGTTTCGTAGGTTCAATAAATTGATGGTACATAGGTTTAACCACAGATAAATATTGATCAATAACGGAATCTAAGGTTCTACCCCGTTCTTGAATGTCTCGTTTAATTCGGCGAATAATCCGAATATCATCGTCTGTATCTACATACACTTTAATATCCATTAAATCTCTTAAACGTTTGTCCTCTAAAATTAAAATTCCTTCTAAAATAATCACTTCTTTTGGTTCTTGATGATAAACTTCTTTACTTCTCGTATGAGCTGCATAATCATAAACTGGTTTATCAATGGCTTCATAATTGAGCAGTTTTTCTAAGTGACTAATTAAAAGATCCGTATCAAAAGCAAAGGGATGATCATAATTGGTTTCAAGTCGTTTTTCAAAGGGCATATTGCTTTGATCTTTATAATAAGAATCTTGTTCTAACATCATAATGGCATGTTTTGGAAAATGATTTAAAATCGCTCTAGAAACACTGGTCTTCCCACTTCCAGAACCGCCTGTTACCCCAATTATTATGGGACGTTTACTAAAATTTTCTCCCATTCCTATCCCTCCTTGATTTTTTTCATCTTTATTATTATAACGAATATTTTCTTTTTGCCTAGTCAAAATTAAAAAAAGGTTGAATTAAAGAAAAATCTTCTAGTGTAAATTCCTGAAATTCTCCAGGTTTTAAATTTTCCGGTAAAAACAGTGGACCAATACTAATGCGGTGTAAGTCAGTGACCTTTTTCCCACAGGATAAAAACATTTTCTTTACTTGATGAAATTTTCCTTCTGTAATGGTCACTAAACCAGTATGGGCACTTAAAATTTCTAATTTTCCTGGCTTTAATTGAACCGTGCCATCAATGATTATTCCTTTAAAAAAAGCGGCCACATCAGTTTCATCTAAAGTTTCTTTAACCGTTACAAAATAGGTTTTAGAAATGGCAAATTTTGCCTGGTGCATATGATAATTAAGTTGCCCATTATTCGTTAAAAAAACAAGACCAGTAGAATTTTTATCTAAACGACCCACATAGCTTATATCTTTTTCGGAAAAATAGTCTAGAACCGTTGGATCTTTTGCATCTGTTTTTGCCGTGACAACTCCTTTTGGTTTATTAAAATAAAAATATTTATGAGCCTTCCCAGGAATTCTTTTTCCATTAACTACTATTTTTTGATAAAAAGGATCGATCATTTGTCCTTTTTCTTTGGGAAAATGTCCATCAATCATAATTTTTTTCTGCTGTAATAAATGTTTAATTTCTTTTTTTTGAAAAGAATTTTGTAAAAAAGTGTCTAGTCGCATTTCTTCACCTCACCTTTATTATGCCATAAAACTTAAAAAGTAAGACAAATTCTTCGCTTCCCTAAAAATTTTCGTTATAATAGATATAGCAAATAAAAACTTAAAAGGAGTGAAAGTTATGTTTGCCAAAAATAATACACGTTATGCCACAACTGGTGTCGTTTCAAACTTACCAAGTCAAGTCATTGACTCTGTTTGGTTCATTATTGATCAAAACTTAAAAGGGGTTTTCCCATTAAACAATTTAATCGCTTTTCAATTAGAAAATAATCAAGGAAAGTTAACCATGGGATTTTCTAATGACGGAGAAAATATTCAAATGCGTGTGGATTTACCTTTTCCTTACAAAGAAGAATATCCTTCTTCTGTCTTAGCTTATGATGATGGTTTCTCGCAAACTATTTTACTACCTAATGAAGCAGAAGCTTTAGATTAAGGGGAAAAATAGCTTTCCTTGACTTTTCCAAAAATTAAGACTAGCATAGAAGTATCGATTAGGTCTCTAGAAATGGCTGTAACGAAGTCTATCTAGATTACTTTTGTTGCGCGTTTAGAGACAATCCTTTAGGGAATGTCTCTTTTTTTATGAGAATAATTGATAAAAATTTTGGGAAACACGAGTACGCAATGAGCTACGAAAGTGGTGTCATAATCGCCCCATTGCGCAAATCAAAGGAGGAAATTATTATGTCAGTAACACTAAAAGTAGAAAAAAGAGCAACTCGGCCCCGTTCTTTAAGAAACGAATTACGCCGTGCCGGAAAGGTCCCTGCAATTGTTTATGGTTACAAAGTTGAAAACACCCCTGTTTCTATTGAAGAAAAAGAATTATCTAAAATCATTAGAGAACATGGTGCTAACGTGGTTTTAAGTTTTGACATTGACGGACAAAAAGTTAATGCCTTAATTTCTGAACCTCAATTTGATACTTTCAACCGTGCTTTAAAACACGTAGAATTAATTGCTGTAGACATGAACGAAGAAGTTGAAGTAGAAGCTGATATTCAACTTGTTGGCGAAGAAATTATTGCTAAATCTGGTGCAGAGTTAGCTCAAGCATTATATGCTCTTAAAGTTTCTGCTACTCCAGATAAATTACCAGAATTTATCACTGTTGATGTTTCTAAACTTAAAATCGGTGACAGTATTACTGTAGCTGATCTACCTGTTTCTGAAGATTACAAAATCGTCACTGATCCTGAAGAACATATCTTGGCTATCCAAGAAAAACAAGAACTTCAAGAAGACGATGAAGAAGCAGCAAGCGAAACTGTTGAAGAAGCTCCAGCTGAATAATTTTCAATTCACTGAAAAAAGTAGCCTTAAGGATTTTTCCTTAAGGCTACTTTTTTTAATAAATATCTTCTTCGTAAAAATGTCCTAAAATTTGCACATTGTCAGAAATAGAAACAAAGGCACTAGGATCTGAAGCTTTCATGGCACTAATTAATAAAGGAAGCTCATAACGTGTTACGACAGTAAATAAAATAGATTGGGGTTCTTCATTAAACGCCCCTTCTGCATCGTGGATAATGGTAATTCCTCGGCGCATTCTTTTTTGAATTTCTTCAATAACTAAATGAGGTTCTTTAGTAACAATCATAATTTGCATTTTTTTCTGCTTGGTAAAAATCACATCGGTCATTTTTCCAGAAACAAAAATTCCTAAAGCAGAATAAAACATATATTGCCAGCCAAATAAATATCCAGCAATTAAAATAATAATTGCATTAAAAACAATGGAAATGGACCCTACTGACTTTCCAGTTTTTTTCCGAATAGTCAGACTAATAATATCCAGTCCCCCAGAAGATAATCCATGTTTCAAAGTATAACCAATGCCTGTGCCAATTAAGACACCACCAAAAATTGCACAAATAATCGGATCATTGGTTAAGGTTGTTTGGGGAATAATTTGAATAAAAAAAGACGTTAAGGTAATGGTAATAAACGTAAAAATCGTAAATTTCTTCCCTAATTTAAACCAAGCTAAGAAAAATAATGGCACATTCAAAGCAAATAAAGTAATGGATAATGGTATCGCTTGGTGAAATAAACGTTCAGAAAAATTCGTTAAAATTTGGGCAATTCCATTCACTCCCGAAGAATAAATATTTCCTGGAATGTAAAAAAAGTTAAAGGCCACCCCAGAAAGTAATGCATAAACCACTGAAGCTGATAAACGACTGGTGTATTGATCTAATTTTAAACGATGCCACGTTTCTTGCAAAAAAAAATCCCTCTCTTTCTCAAATGTTTCGCCACTTATCATAACCCCTTTTAGGAAAAATAGAAAGTAAAAATATCCTTTTCTAAAGAAAAAAGAGAGTCTGACAAAATAAGTCAGACTCTCTTTTAAAATTTACTAAAAATAAACCCGTTGAAATTTTTAGTCTTTGTCATCTTCTGTTATGGTTAAATGCAATTCGTCTAATTGTTTTAAAGAAACAAGAGACGGTGCTTGAGTTAATGGATCCATGGCCCGATTATTTTTTGGAAAAGCAATGACTTCTCTAATATTTTCTTCGCCAGCTAAAAGCATCACAAAGCGATCTAAACCAAGAGCAAGTCCCCCAATTGGTGGGAAACCATAGTCAAGAGCTTCAAGTAAGAAACCAAATTGTTCTTCAGCTGCTTCTTTTGTAAATCCTAGAGCTTTAAACATTTCTTCTTGAAGTTCTCTTGTGTGAATTCTTAAAGAACCGCCTCCAAGTTCATACCCATTTAACACAATGTCATAGGCTCTAGCATAAACTTTTTCAGGATCTGTGGAAAGTAAAGGAATATCTTTTTCCATTGGTAAAGTAAACGGATGGTGCGCAGAGACATAACGTTCTTCTTCTTCAGAGTATTCAAACATTGGCCAATCTGTCACCCAAAGATAATTAAATTTACTTTGGTCAATTAAGTTTAATTCTTTTCCTAAATGACTTCTTAAAGCCCCTAAAGTAGTTTGAACAATCGCTTTTTCATCTGCCACAAAGAAAATTAAATCTCCCACACTGGCGTTGGTTGCTGTGACAATTTTTTCATAGTGATCTTGTAAGAATTTAGCAATGGAGCCGTTAAAGCCATCTTCTGTTACTTTCACCCAAGCTAACCCTTTTGCTCCAAAACGTTTGAAATATTCCCCTAAATGATCAATGTCTTTTCTAGAATATTTATCAGCGGCACCTTTAGCATTTAAAGCATTCACTATGCCTCCTGTGGCTAAGGTATTTTGGAAAACTTTAAAATCAATGTCTTTCACGACATCGCTTAAATCAATGAGTTCCATGGAAAAGCGTGTATCTGGTTTATCTGATCCAAAACGGCTCATGGCCTCATCATATTTAATTCTAGGGAATGGTAAAGTTACGTCAATGCCTAATGCATCTTTCATCACTTTTTGAATCATTTCTTCAGTGAAATCTTGAATTTCTTGTTCATCTAAAAAGCTAGTTTCAATATCCACTTGAGTAAATTCAGGTTGGCGGTCTCCTCTTAGATCTTCATCTCTAAAACAACGAACAATTTGATAGTAACGGTCAAAACCAGCAGCCATTAATAATTGTTTAATTAATTGAGGAGATTGAGGTAAAGCGTAGAAATGTCCATCATGAATTCTAGAAGGAACTAAATAATCTCTTGCGCCTTCTGGAGTTGATTTAGTTAAATAAGGAGTTTCTACATCCATAAAGTTATGGGTATCTAAATATTCTCGAATGGAACGAGTCATTTTATGGCGTAGTTCGAAATTTTTCAACATTTTTTCTCGGCGTAAATCTAAATAACGATATTTCAAACGCAATTCATCATTCACATCTCCGGCTTCGTCAATGACAAAAGGTGTTGTTTTAGCTTTGTTTAAAAGGGTGCAACTCGTGGCGTGAAGTTCCACTAGCCCTGTTTTCATTTTTAAATTTTGGGCTTTTTCTCCCCGACTGAAAACAACCCCAGTAATTTCTACCACATCTTCATTTCTTAATTTAAAAGCTTGATCAAAAGCTTCTTTATTTTCTTCAGGATTAAAAACAACTTGTAAAATCCCTCCCCGGTCACGAAGGTCAATAAAGACTAAACCTCCTAAATCCCGGTATTTTGCTACCCAACCTTTTAAAGTTAAAGTTTGTCCAATAAATTCTTCCGTAACGTCTCCTGCGTACATACTTCTTTTCACTTGGCTCACTCCTATTTGGTTAAATTATCAAAAATTTCATTAAAATCTTCATAAATCTTAGCTAAAGGAACTTTTACTTCTTCCCCTGTTTCCATATTTTTCACATTAACCGCTTGTTCCATTAACTCATTTTCTCCAATGGTAATGACAAGTTTCGCCTTTTCTTTAGAGGCGGTTTTAAATTGTGCTTTCGCTTTACGATTTAAATAATCCCGATCACAGCTATAGCCCAAATTGCGAATGCTTTGAACAATTTTTAACGCTTCTAAATTCGTTTTTTCTCCTAAAGAAACCACGTAACAATCTAGAGAATTATCTTCAGGTAAAGTAATATTTTCCGCTTCTAAAGTAATTAACAAGCGCTCTACCCCAATGGCAAAACCAAAAGCAGGGGTTTTTGGTCCGCCTAATTCTTCTACTAAATGATCATAACGTCCGCCACCACAAATGGTTGTTTTTACTCCGTTAAATCCTGGAGCATCAGACATTATTTCAAAAATCGTATGTGTATAATAATCCAAGCCGCGCACCATATTCGGATCAATAGTGAAGTCAATCTTTAAAGCTTCTAAAAAGGCTTTAACATCATTAAAGTGTTTTAAAGATGTTTCATTTAAATAATCTAAAATAGAAGGGGCATTTTCTACCACGACTTGATCTTTTTTATCTTTACTATCTAAAACTCTTAAGGGATTATCGTGTAGCCGACGTTTTGAATCTTCACTAAGCTCTTCAAAATGAGACTCTAAATAATTAATTAAGGCTTCTCGGTAAGCTAAACGGCTTTCTTTATCTCCCAAAGAATTAATCACTAGTTGTAAGTGAGAAATCCCTAATTGTTTGAAATAATCAACAGCCATAGCAATAGTTTCTACATCAATCGCCGGATTTTCTGTACCAAATACTTCTACCCCGATTTGGTGGAATTGTCTTAAACGTCCTGCTTGAGGCCGTTCGTAACGAAACATAGGTTCAATATAATACATTTTTAAAGGTTTTTTATGTTCAGGTCCAAATAATTTATTTTCCACATAAGCTCTCACAATTGGTGCTGTGCCTTCAGGGCGCAAAGTAATGTGGCGATCTCCTTTATCATAAAAATCATACATTTCTTTTGACACAATATCAGTCGTATCTCCCACTGATCTTGCTACTACTTCATAATGTTCAAATAATGGGGTGCGAATTTCCCCAAAACCATAGTCGTGAAATAATAAACGAGCAGTTTCTTCAATAAATTGCCATTTCTCACTCATTCCTGGTAACAGGTCATTGGTTCCTTTTGGTCGTTGTTGCAAGGCCATGTTAATTCCTCCTTTATAATAAAAAAACTCGTCCTATAAAAAGGACGAGTGAGCATACACACGTGGTACCACCTAACTTGAAGTTAAAAACTTCCACTTTCACAATAACGGCGTGTCCCCGAAAACTCTCGTTTCATTCTCCAGAGTGTCAACTTGAAGTTTTTTCAGCTAGCTTCCAGCCAAGGCTAACCTCTCTTTAGAAAAAAGTTTCTTCGCTTCTCTTTCAAAGAATTTTTAGTATTGATTAAAAAATACTAAAAAAAATTGGCTTCGTCAAGTCTTAACTGCTCATTTTGCAAAATGTAATATTAAAAAACTAACAATATTTAAATGATTTTTAAACTCATTGATACAAATTCATTCTTTCCTGTTGTATAATTATGATATTAAACTAGAGATTGTGAGGAATTTTTTTTGGAGAAAAAGAAAACAAATCATACCAAAAAAGCGCCAACTCTCCTAATACTCAATTTACTAATTATCGGCCTTGTGGCTCTTGGTGTCGGGCTGTTAAATAAAAGTACTACAATAAATGTAAAAGCCTCTGCTTTAAATGTGAGAACTGGGCCGGGACTTGATTATGGTGTTTCCAGTCAAGTAAAATCCGGAACTAAATTAGCCGTCATTTCCCAAAAAAATGAATGGTACAAAGTCACTTTACCAGATGGAAAAACAGGTTGGGTAGCCAGTTGGCTAATTGGAAACACTAAAACGACCCCGGTCACAAATATTGATGCTGTTATTACAGAAGATACGCCTTTAAGAGAAGGACCTGAAGAAAAAAGTACGGTTTTAACTACTTTAACTAAAGATACTAAAGTCACCATTACTCTTGAGCAAAATGGTTGGTCTCAAGTAGAGTTGAAAGACCAAGCAGGTTGGGTTCAAACCTCTCATGTGAAAGAATCCACTGAAGAAGAAAATATTAGCGAAAAAACAGATGACAATTTAATTTATACTCGAGAAGTTTCAACTAATCTTCGCAAAGAGCCTCAAATTTCCGGAGAACTGGTGACTACTTTAACGGAAAATACTCCTGTGACGGTTTTAGAAACAGTGGATGATTGGTATAAAGTTGAAACTAGTGACGGACAAGTAGGTTATGTAGCAAGTTGGGTCATGAACACTCAACCAAGGAGCAAAAACACACTAGTGACTTCTATTTCTGAGGCCACCATTATGATTGATGCCGGTCATGGTGGTGACGATGTGGGTGCCTCAACGAGCAATAATATTCGCGAAAAAGATTTAACCTTATCCACGGCCAAAATTTTAAAAGCCACCTTAGAAAAAACAGGTGCCCGAGTTTTAATGACCCGAGATGATGATTCTTGGGTAGAGTTAACGGATCGTTCTGATTTATCCAATAAAGAAAAACCAGATGTCTTTATAAGCATTCATTACGATGCTACAGAAGATCAAAATATTGCCAGTGGTACTCATACTTTTTATTACCATGATGATGATAAAAAACTAGCTGAAACCATTGCTAGTTATTTAGATCAACTTCCTTTAGAAAATCATGGAGCAAGTTTCAACGATTTATCCGTAACAAGAGAAAATAATCAACCTGCCCTTTTATTAGAGCTTGGATATGTTTCAACAAATAAAGATGTGACCCACATTATTACAAAAGATTATCAACAACAAGCCGCTGATTTAATCACTCAAGGCTTAACAGAATATTTCAAATAAAAAGAATGAAAAACAGCAGGTAGCCTCTTGTCTACCTGCTGTTTTTTTACTCTTTTGTGAAGAAAAACATCATCTTGTAATAAATTTCACGTAAGATTAACTTCTCTTACATAGTGATGCAACATGTTTATGGTTAAATAGGGATAGAAAATTTAAGGAGGTCCCTATTTGAAACGTCGCTTATTTTTATCTACTATGGTAATTTTTGGATTAGGTTTAATTCAAACCGTCAACGTATCGGCTGATTCTTATGACGACCAAATCGCTTCTTACCAAGTACAAATTCAAACAAATGAAACTAAAATTAATGAACTTCAAGCAAAAGAAGCTACCTATCCTTCACAATATGATCAGTTAAATATCCAATTGAAAGAATTAGGCTTGCTTTTAGAAACCAATGAAACACAACTTTCCACTTTAGAAAAAGTAGTCTTACCTGTGGATGCAACGAAAGAAAACGTCCCAACACTTTTAACTAAAACAATCACTCTTGAAGAAACTTCTAAAGAAAAAACCATTTCTTTAAGTGAACAAATTCAAGAAAAAGAAAATGAAGTGACTACTCTTTCAAAAAATATTGCTGAACTCCAAGGTCAGTTAAATACTTTAAAAACTCAAGAAAGCACCGAACAACAAACAAAAGAAAATTTAGCCAAAGACATCACCACTTATAAAACGCAAATTACTGCTTTACAAGCAGAACAAAAAGCTTATAAAGAAGAACAAGCAAGAATTGCTGCGGAAAAAGCAGCCAGAGAAGCAAAAGCAAATATGCGCCAAAACTTAGTTAATGGTGCCTACGCCCAACTAGGAAAACCTTATGTTTGGGGCGCACAAGGTCCTAATTCTTTTGACTGCTCTGGTTTAATGAATTACTTGTACACCAATATTGCGGGTCTTTCCATTGGTTCTTGGACTGTTCCTCAAGAAAGTTCCGGAACAAAAATTTCCGTTAGTGAAGCAAATATTGGGGATTTATTATTCTGGGGAAGTGCTGGAAGTACCTATCACGTTGCCATGTATATTGGCAATGGCCAATACATTGCTGCTCCAAAACCAGGAGATGTAGTTAAAGTAGGTAGTATTTCTTCTTACACACCAGATTTTGCTGTTAATGTTTTAGGATAATCCTTGTTTGAGGCTTTGAAAAAAATGTTTATCTCCAAGATATCAGTTAGACGTGATGGTTTAAATAGTCCAACTAGACGCGTAGTTTATAAAAAGCATCAAGAAGATAATCGGAAAATAGTTTTTCATATATTTTTGATCATTTGACTTATTTCTAAAAGAGTTACTATTGGCTCACTGTTTATTCAGATTTAAGAGAACGGGATATGATTATCTCCCATTCTCTTTTTTTTATGCCATTTTTAGGCAATAATTTTTACAGCTGTTTTTTTTTCTTATTTTTGCTATAATTGGACATGCTAATAATAAAAAGGAGGCTTATTTATGCCTGTTTTATCCTTAAAAACCCTGGTCAATATTTTAAAAAAAGATAATTTATTAAAAGAAATTATTGTAGATGGTGCTTGGTCTTACACAACATCACTTGAAAAAGACTTTACTTCTTTAACTTATGATTCAAGAAAAACTTCTTCTGAAGCGTTATTTTTCTGCAAAGGTCTTCACTTTAAAGAAGATTATTTATTTAGTGCTAAAGAAAACGGCCTAGAATGGTATGTAGCAGAAACACCTTATAAAGCTGGTGTCAATGGAATTATTGTCACTGATATCAAAAAAGCTATGGCTCTTGTAGCCAAAGTTTTTTATGATTTTCCCAATGAAAAATTAACTTTAATCGCCATTACTGGTACCAAAGGGAAAACCACCACTAGTTATTTTACTCATAATATTTTAAATTTAGCCTTTTTAAACAAAGTGGGAATGGCCTCAACTGAAACCACTTCCTTAGATGGATTAACCACCATTAAAAGTCACCTTTCTACTCCAGAATCCCTTGATTTATTTGAAATGCTTTATACAGCCGTAAATAACGGTTTAACCCATTTTGTGATGGAAGTTTCTTCCCAAGCTTACAAATTAGAACGGGTTTATGGTTTAACCTTTGATTACGGTATCTTTTTAAATATTTCTCCTGATCATTTAAGTCCCATGGAACATCCTACTTTTGATGATTATTTTTATTGCAAACGGCAACTTTTAAAACATTGCCATCATTTAATTCTAAATGCTGATGCTGATTACTTCCCTTTAATCTTACAAACAGCGGAAGATTTCTGTGATAGTATTATAACTTTTGGCACAAAAAATGCTGACGTTACCTTTACTCCTCATCATTTAGGAAAAGATTTCACTATTGAAACCACGCTTCCTACTCTTGAAAAAGCAAATGGAAAATATGCCATTGGTTTTCCAGGTGACTTTAATTTATCCAATGCCACAGCGGCTGTAACCGTAGCTACTCTTTTAGGAGCAGATGAAAAAAGTATTAAAGAAGGACTCTTGAAAACTTCTGTTCCAGGACGAATGATGGTTTACCAAAAGAAAAATGGCGGTTTTATTTATGTGGATTATGCTCATAACTATACTTCTTTAGAACACATGGTAGACTATATTAAAGAAGCCCATCCAGGATTTCGCATTGGACTTTTAATTGGTGCTCCTGGAGATAGAGCTTATTCTCGTCGAGGAGATTTTGGAAAAATCATTACAAAATATATGGATTACGCCTTTTTAACGGCAGAAGATCCTACCATGGGAGATCCAGCAGAAATTTCGGCTGAAATTCATTCTTACATTCAAAAAGACTTACCTGTTTTTGAAATTGTTGACCGCACCCAAGCAGTAGAAAAGGCTTTTGAGTACACTTCTTCTACTGATGTGACCATTGTAGCCGGAAAAGGAACAGAAAGAACCCAACGCACCACTAAAGGAACAGAAGACTTTGAAGGTGACGATGCGATTATTGAAAGATGTTTAGCTCATGAATAAAAAAAATCCTAGTGAAAAAATTTTTTCACTAGGATTTTTTTTTAGGCTCCTTCACTTTCTAAGATAAAGGTTACGGGTCCATCATTAATGGAAGAAATTTCCATATGTGCTCCAAAGCTACCGGGAATCACCATGGTTCCCTGTTTTTTTAACTCTGAATTAAACGCTTCGTAAAATTCCGCCGCTAACGTAGGTTCCATAGTATCTGTAAAACTTGGGCGATTTCCTTTTTTAGTGCTGCCGTATAAAGTAAATTGAGAAATAGATAAAATACTTCCTTCTAGGTCTTTAATGGAAAGATTCATTCTATCATTATCATCTTCAAAAACGCGTAACTTTAAAATTTTAGCAGCAATTTTTTCTACATCAGCAAAGGTATCCCCTTTTTTAAAGCCTACATAAAGTAAAAAACCTTTTTTTATTTCTCCTAAAACTTCTCCATAAACGGAAACATTTGCTTCCTTTACTCGTTGTAAAATCACTCGCAAAGTAACCTCTCCTAACCGTTAGTCCGTCTCACACTATAAACATCTGGGACAGATTTTATTTTATCAACAATGCGCTCAAGGTGACTTAAGTTGGTAATGGCAAAAGTAATATGAATGACAGCCATTTTATTTTTCCCAGGGCGCGCTTCAACTCGATCAATTTTTTTCGTTAAAGGAGTAACCACTTGTAAAATATCATTTAATAAACCATTGCGATTATACCCATAAATTTCTAAATCAGCTGCATAATCTTGTTTAATATTTTGCGTGTCTTCCCATTCCACTTCAATAAGTCTTTCTTCTAATTCTTCAGCGTGTTTCACATTAGGACAATCTTTACGGTGAATAGAAATCCCTCGGCCTTTAGTAACATAGCCTACAATTTCATCTCCAGGAACAGGATTACAACAATGAGAAAGACGAATTAATAAATTATCCACCCCTTGAATGACAATGCCACCTTCATGGCGAATTTTCATTTTTTCGGCTTCTTTTTTCACTGGTTGTTGCATTAATTCTTCTACTTCTTGTTTTTGCCGTTCTTTTTCCCGTTCAAAGCGTTCTTTTTCCGTAATGCGATTGCAAAACATTTGCCCAGATAATTCCCCATAGCCAATAGCGGCATATAAATCTTGTTCACTATTATAATTTAATCGCTCTAGGGCATCTTGCATTTTTTTCTTCGTTAAAATTTCTTTTGGAGAAAAATTCATTTCACTTAAGAGATTTTGGACGATATCATGTCCTTTGGAAATATTTAACTCCCGATCTTGAATTTTAAAGAAGCGTTTAATTTTATTCCGGGCTTTACTTGTGGCAACCATATTAAGCCAATCTCGACTTGGGCCAAAGGAATTTGGGGAGGTTAAAACTTCAATAATATCCCCATTTTTTAATTTGTAATCCAGTTGGACCATTTTACCATTAACCTTGGCACCAGTGGTTTTATTCCCCACTTCTGTATGGACACTATAAGCAAAATCTAGTGGCCCTGATCCTTTAGGAAGTTCTGTAACGTCTCCTTTTGGAGTGAAGACATAGACCTTATCGGAGAAAATATCTCCTTTTACCGATTCCATAAAATCAGATGCATCATAGGATTCATCTTGTAATTCTAAAATTTCGTGGAACCAGCTGAGTTGTCGGGTCATATCATTTTCGTCAACTTTTTCTTTGCGTCCTTCTTTATAAGCCCAGTGAGCTGCCACCCCAAACTCAGCAATTTCGTGCATTTCTTCAGTACGAATTTGGATTTCTACAGGACGACCTTCTGGACCAATAACTGTCGTATGCAAAGACTGATACATATTGGCTTTTGGCATAGCAATGTAATCTTTAAATCTTCCTGGCATAGGTTTCCATTTAGTGTGAACAATTCCTAACACAGCATAACAATCTTTAATAGAATCCACAATCACGCGAATGGCTAATAAATCATAAATTTCGTCAAATTCTTTTTTTTGGTCTTTCATTTTGTGATAAATAGAAAAAATATGTTTTGGTCGGCCATAAATTTCCGCAAAGATGTTTAACTCTTCTGTGGCTTCTTTAATTTCTTTTACAGCATGTTCAATATATTCTTCTCGTTCTTTTCTTTTTGACTGCATTAAATGAACAATTCGATAATATTGTTTAGGATTTAAGTAGCGTAAAGACGTATCCTCTAACTCCCATTTAATGCGGCTCATCCCTAAACGATGTGCTAAAGGAGCATAAATTTCTAAAGTTTCTTTAGCAATTCGCCGCTGTTTGTCTTCTCTTAAATGTTTTAATGTACGCATATTGTGTAAACGGTCAGCGAGTTTCACCATAATGACTCTAAGGTCTTGAGCCATGGCTAAAAGCATTTTTCGGTGATTTTCCGCTAATTGTTCTTCATGACTCTTGTAGTGAATTTTTCCTAATTTAGTCACACCGTCCACTAACATCATCACATCTGGACCAAATTCTTTTTCTAAATCTTTCAAGGTCACATCTGTGTCTTCTACCACATCGTGTAAAAAGCCAGTGGCCACTGTGTGTGGATCCATGCGAAGCCCAGCTAAAATACTAGCTACTTGAATAGGATGAATAATATAAGGCTCTCCTGATTGTCGAACTTGCCCATTATGAGCAGCTTTAGCATATTCATAAGCTTTTTCCACAAAAGAAACATGTTCTTGACTCATATAAGTACTGACTAATTTAATAACTCCCGGTCCTGTGAAATTAGGTTCTTTGGGCATTTTTCTCACCTCTTGCATTCTTAATAATTAAAAAGCGTCGGAGACCTTCCGGCAAACTCCCACGCTTTATCTGTCACCAATCGTTTAATGAATTATACGTCATTTTCATGATTTTTTCAATGATTTTCCTTTAATCTTTAGGTCTTTCATAAGGTAAATAAATTTGGTTAATCTCATATTTTTCTAAAAGTTCTGTAGAAATTTCTTCATTATTGGCAAAAAACAAATTTAATTTTAAATCATTTCCTAAAGCAAAACGAAAAATAGCTAAATCATTTTCTGCGATGTCCCAATTTTCATAGAAAAGAGTAAAGTGACGAAAAGATGTCTTTTTCAGCCAATCGGTCACATCTAATTTTTGACTTTCTTTTAAGTGTTGAAAATTAAAAGCAAAAGTCATTTCTCCTCGTCCTGCTTTGATTTCTTCTAATAAAGCCAATTCTTCTTGTAAAGAAGAAAAATCCTCTTGTTCAAAAAGTTTTGGAGTGACCACTACTAATAACTGATCAGCACCTAAGTCAAAACTTGTGGTACTTTCAAAAGATTTCTTCCCTAAGGTTCCATTTCCTAATGGATAATCAATAAAAGCGGATAATTCTTTCTCATGTTTTTCACAAAAATGTTTAAAGCGAGGCAACCAACTAGGAAAAATAAGTAACTGATCAGGTAAGGTTGAAAAATCCTTTTGCCAAAGGTCAGGATATTCTTTTGGATCATTCAAATAATAAATTTTTTCCATTCTAATCTCCTAATTCAAAGAAAAAGCTAGCTGCTGATAAAAAATACAAAGGCGCCGTTTCTGCTCGTAAAATTCTTGGGCCTAATGCACCTTTTACTCCACCTAAAGCTACCATTTCTTCTACTTCTTTTTTAGTAAAACCACCTTCAGGACCAAAAATAGCTAAAACAGAACTTCCTTTTGGCACTTTAGAAAATAGTTTTTTTAACTGAGCTTTCTCCCCAATTTTACTTTCTTCTTCATAAGCAATAAAAATAAAATCATATTCTTTTAAAGTGTCTAAAAAAACGGAATAGTTTCCAATTAAAGAGATTTCCGGAATCACAATTCGATGAGATTGTTCTGCTGCTTCTTGGACAATTTTTTCTAAACGACCTTTTTTTTTCGTTAATTTTTTTTCATCCCAACGGACAACAGAACTTGCTACTGGAAAAGCAACAACTTTTTTTGCTCCTAATTCGGTGGTTTTTTGAGCAATAAACTCTAACTTTTCTCCCTTAGGAAAACCACAAGCAATGGTAATATCCACTGGCAACTCTTTGTTTTCAGGAATTTTTCGCAAACTTTTTGCTGTGATTGTTTCATTAATAGCTGTAATTTCCATTAAATACGTCACATGAGTTGTGTCGACTAAATAAAATTTATCCCCTACTTTTTGCCGCATGACATTTTTAAGGTGATGATAAATTTCTCCAGTCAGGGAAATTTCAGGTTCTTCATACTTTTCTTTAATAAAATACCGTTGCAAAATTAAACCTCCTGCTCAGAAAATTTTACAATTAAACCTAGCCAATCTCCTTGACGTAAGGTTTCCACAATGGAAAAACCATTTTCATATAAAGCGTCTATAACGTCTTCTTCTTTATCTTCAATAATTCCTGATAAAATCATCGTACCTTCTTTTTTCAATAAACGACTCGCATCTGGAAGCATGCGAATAATAATGTCTGCTAAAATATTAGCCACAATCACATCCACTGGTTCCGTAATTCCTGCAAGTAAATCGTTAGGTTGGACTTTAATATCTTTAGCAATGGGATTTAGGGCAAAATTTTCTTTTGCTTTATCTACGGCTACTTGATCAAGGTCAAAAGCGGTGACTGTTTTGGCACCAAAAAGTTTCGCAGCAATACTTAAAACCCCAGAACCACAGCCTACATCATAGACTGTTTCATTTCCTCTTAAACTTAATTCTAAAGCTTGTAAAGATAAACGCGTCGTTGGATGCGTTCCTGTTCCAAAAGCCATTCCTGGGTCTAAAGTAATAATTTTTTCTTCTTCATGACTTTTTTCATACTCTTCCCAATCAGGAACAATGGTTAAATAACGAGAAATGTGTACTGGATGATAATATTTTTTCCAAGCTTCTTCCCAATTATTTTCCTCAAGTTCAGAAACTGTAATCGTATGTGTCCCAATATTTAAGCCAAAACTAGGCAAGGCCTTTATTTTAGCTTCTAATGTGGGAAGTAATTCTGGTACAAATACTTTTTCAGGAAAATAAGCAGCCACAGTAGGTTCTTTGGTTAAATCAAACTCAGCTAAATTTAAAATTTCCCCAAATTCATCTTTTTTAAAATTTTCAATATCTAACGCATCTTCAATAGCTACTCCATTGGCCCCTAATTCCATTAAAATATTACTTACTGCTTCAATGCTGTCCCGATGAATAGCTACTTTAATTTCTGTCCACTTCAATTAGATTAGCTCCTTTATGTATGTCTTAAATAAAATAAGTATAGCTTAAGATGAAAAAAAAGTCATGAGAATTTAAAAGTGCTCCTTAACTCTTTTCCTTTAAAAAAGAAAAACCATCAACGATTAAATGTTGATGGTTCACTTTCTTATTTAGTTTCTCTGTGTAGAGTCACTTTCCGTTCTCTTGGGCAATATTTTTTAACTTCCAAGCGATCTGGATGATTACGTTTATTTTTGCTGCTTAAGTAATTACGTTCTTTACAAGAAGTACATTCTAAAGTGATATTAACGCGCATGAGTTTCCCTCCTTTATGTGGTCGTGTCAACCAATTCTACTTGACTATTTTAACATGTTTTTTTTCATTTGCCTAGTGTTTTCAAAAAATTTGTCAAGGACATGTCATTGACACTCTTTTTTTAAATTATTTTTCATATAAGTCATAGTACGTATCAAGAATTTCTTTGGCGATGACTTGGTTAAAGGAACCATTTGAATCTGTAATGTGAGGAATAATCACGGCCACAACAATTTTAGGATTATCACTTGGACCATAAGCGACCACTGAAGAGTTAATCGCTTCATGTTGCGTCCCATCTCCTGGATAGTAATAAGTTTCCGCTGTCCCTGTTTTTCCAGATACATCGTATTTAGCTCCCGCTAAAACACTTCGTCCTGTACCATAACTAGCATGGGTTGTTGCATAAAAACCATCGTGAATAATTTTCCACTGTTCCTCTTTTAACTCTACGGTGTTCAGTAAATTAGGTGGAATATTTTGTAATACGGTTCCTAATTGACCATTTGAATCATTGGAATAAATTCCTTTAATCAAACGAGGAGCGTATCTTTTCCCGCCTGTAGCAATAGTGGCAGCGTATTGGGCCAATTGCATGGTGGAATAGTTGTCATAGTTACCAAAAGAAAGGTCAAGAGCTAGCCCCATAGTACCTGGAGTAATAGTTTTTCCATCTTTTTCTAAAAAGCTTTGAGTAGGATTAACTAATCCTGTAGAATAACTTGGCAAATCAAGGCCCGTTGCTGTTCCTAATCCAAATTGTTCATAAGTAGCACGTAATTTATCAAAAACAGTTAAATCATTAGGTAAAGACATATTTTTTGAATACGTCGTCCCCATTAATCCTAAGGCAATGTGCATCATGTACACGTTAGAAGATTGCCCTAAAGCCCGAATGGTATCCACTGGAATTTGACCACTCCGGTTAAAAATGGAAGATTTCACAGGTGTCCCGGCAAAAGTTAAAGGTTGATCCACAAAGACTTCATCCCCTGAAATCACACCGTTTTGATAACCAGAAGCCACAGTGGCTCCTTTAATGACAGATCCTGGAACAAAGACAGAGTTTACTGTACCTAGAGGATTATTGGTTAATTTGTTCGTTGTTAAATCATGGTCAAAACCAGACAAAGCTAAGACATCCCCAGTATTAGGATCCATGGCCACGGCATAAACACCATCAGAATAGGTGGTTTTTTTCTGGTTAATCATTTCTGTATAATTTCGTTGTAAAATTTCATCTACTTTTTGTTGGAAGGTAACATCAATGGTTGAGACTAAATTATCTCCTTTTTGTCCGGCAAAACTTTCTACCTGACTGGTAATATTTCCATTGCTATCGAGCTCCACTTGATTTTGGGTTTTTACTCCTTGAAGAGCTTGTTCATATTGCGCTTCTAAATAACTCGTCCCCACTCGGTCATTCATGGCATAACCTAAGGCCAAGTATTTATCAGCAAGTTCAGCAGGAAGACCCGTTTTTTCAGTAGAAACTGTCCCAAAGACAGAACGTAACGTATCCCCAAATGGATAAGAACGTTGCCAATCCATTCCAGTAGAAACCCCAGGAAGATCGGTAGCTCTTTCGGCGACAATGGCAATTTCTTCTTCAGTGACGTTTTCTGTTTTTAAAAAGACTGTAGTCAGTGAGTAAGCCGCGTTCATTTTTTTAAACAAAGTAGCCGCAGTTACTTCTTCTGGAGTTAATTCTGCTGCACTACTAGGGGTAGCATCGACAACTTTTTTATAAATGACCCCTTCAGCAAGTCTAGTACCATGTTCATTCACTAATTCTTTTTTAGGAATGGTTTTATAAATGGCGTCGTAATTTTCTTTTTT
>CAMJVA010000009.1 GCA_946409145.1 uncultured Enterococcus sp.
AAAAATTACAACATGTGGATATGATTGAAGCATTAAAATCAAATGAATAAATAAAAGAGAGGCGAATTTTTCGTCTCTCTTTTATTACCTAAGTAAAAAATAAGTTTTCCCTCTCGCCTTTTTTTTAAGCTGTGGTAAAATGGACGGGAAAAGGAGTCGAAGTTATGAAGATTTTAGCCATGGATACAGCAGGACCAAGGTTAAACCTTAGTCTATATGAAGATACTGCTCTTTTAGGAAAGGTTTCTTTAAGTGGAGTGAAAAATCATTCTGTGATTTTACTTCCTGCTTTAGAGCACTTACTAGAAGATAGTAAAATAAAGATAAAAGAAATTGACCGCATTGTAGTAACAAAAGGTCCAGGATCTTATACGGGTTTGCGAATTGGTGTTACCTTTGCCAAAACTTTAGCCTGGACTTTAAAAAAAGAACTTGTGGGTATGTCCACCTTAGAAGTCCTCGCCGCCAATTTACCGAATGATGGATTAGTCGCTCCCATTATTGATGCTAGAAGACAAAATGTTTACACAGGACTTTATGAAAAAATAAATGGTCAATTAGTTAACATATCTTCTGACAAACACACGGACTTTAAAAGCTATGGTGAATTTTTAAAAAGTTTCAATCGTCCCATAATGTTATTAGGGGAAACCAAGAATTTTAAAGAAGAAGCTAAAACTTTAGGACTTTTAGTCAATGATCACCTTGAATTAGATTACTTAAATCCAAGTTATCTCGCTTTACTCGGAGCAAAAAAAGCACCAGAAGATAATATTTTGGACTTTGTTCCAGAATACTTAAAATTAGTAGAAGCAGAAGAAAACTGGCAAAAACAACATCCAGGGATTAAAGATGAAAACTATGTGGAAAAACTCTAAATTATACCAACGTCTCCATCATTTTTTCAGTGAAGAAATTCCTTATGAAAAAGATATTTTTATTGGGGGAGAACCGCTTTTTTTACGAGAAATAAAAACCAGTGACATTCCAGAACTTTTAAAGCTAGAAAAAAAAGTTTACGAAGGAGAACTTCCTTGGAGTCGCTCCGCTTTTTTAATTGAGCTACGTTCGGTTTCTCTTCATCGGTATTTACTTATTGAAACTCATGGAGAGATTCTGGGGTTTATTGGATTGAGAATTCATGGAAGAGATTGCCATATTACTAATATTGCTGTTTCCCCTAGTCGGCAAGGGAAAGGTTATGGGACTTTTTTATTAGAAGAAGGAAAAACCTTTGCTAAAGAAAAAGAATGTTCCCAAATGTCTTTAGAAGTTAGACGGTCTAATTTAAAAGCCCAAAGCTTGTACCGCCGATTTGGTTTTGTTTCTAAGAATATTAAAAAAAATTATTACACAGAAAATGAGGAAGACGCCGTGGAAATGATTTATGAATTTTAATTATCAAAAGCTAGAAAAAGGAGACCTTGAAGGAGGTTATAACCTTTTAAAGGAGAACCTCCTTGATTTTTCTTGGAGGGTTTCTGATCTAGAAAAAGCATTCACAAGTAACAATCATCTTTTGCTGGGAATTTTTCAAAAAAATCAATTAATTGGCATGATTCATGGTAGTTTTCTTTTTAATGAAGGAGAAATATTGAGTATCGCTCTTACTAAAAAATATCAACACCAAGGATTAGGAACTAAACTTTTGGAATATTTTTTAGCTGAAATAAAAAAATTAGGAGTGGACAAAGTTTTTTTAGAAGTGAGAGCAAGTAATCTTTCAGCTAAAAAACTTTACGAAAAAAATCAATTTAAAAAGATTAGTCAAAGAAAGAATTACTATCATCACCCACAAGAAACAGCAGATATTTATTTACTAGAGATGAAAAGTTAGGACGAGATAAATGAAAAAAGGATTGGAAAATGATCTGTCATTAATTTTGGCAGTGGAATCAAGTTGTGATGAAACAAGTGTGGCTGTGGTCACTAAGGATCATGATATTTTAAGCAATGTAGTGGCCACGCAAATTAAAAGTCATCAACGCTTTGGAGGGGTGGTTCCTGAGGTTGCGTCAAGACATCATGTGGAACAAATTTTATACTGCTTTGAAGCGGCTTTAGCTGAGGCTGATGTGACTGTAGCAGAAATTGATGCGGTAGCTGTCACTCAAGGACCAGGTTTAGTGGGTGCTTTACTCATTGGCATTACAGCCGCAAAAGCATTTGCCTTTGCGAACGATCTTCCTTTAATTCCAGTGAATCACATGGCAGGACATATTGCTGCAGGAGAGTTTGTTAAAAAAATTGAGTATCCATCGCTAGCTTTATTAGTTTCTGGAGGACATACGGAGTTAGTTTATATGAAAAGTGCTGGAAGCTATGAAATTTTAGGGCAAACAAGAGATGATGCTGCTGGAGAAGCGTATGATAAAGTAGGTAGAGTTTTAGGAGTGAATTATCCAGCAGGGAAAAAAATTGATGAAATGGCTCATCTTGGTCAAGATACTTTTCATTTTCCAAGAGCCATGATGAAAGAAGATAATTTTGATTTTAGTTTTTCTGGCTTAAAATCAGCAGTGATTAATACGGTCCACAATGCCTCTCAACGAGGAGAAACATTAAATTCAAATGACTTAGCTTGTAGCTTCCAAGAAGCCGTTGTTGAAGTGTTAATTGAAAAATCCTTAAAAGCTGCTGAAATGACCAAAGTGCATCAATTAATTGTAGCTGGAGGAGTGGCAGCTAATAAAGGGTTAAGAGAGGGATTACTTAAAGAAATTTTAAACCGTCACTTAGATTTAGAATTAATTATTCCGCCTATTTCTTTATGTGGGGATAACGGAGCCATGATTGCTTCTGCTGCTTTTATTGCCGGTGAAAAAAATATTTTTGCCACAAGTGATTTAAATGCCAAACCAGGTTTAAGTTTTCCAGAAGGAGAGTTTTCCTTTTAGAAAAAACAAAAAAGATTTGCATTAGCCTTTATCCTAAGGTATAATACAAAAGGTGTGAAAACACCAAATCCACATTAGAAATGGATTTTAAACAAGGTGCTTTCTAGGAAGTTTGTTTAAAAGAAGAGATTTCTAAGAGGAAATAAAACCATATTGGAGGATTTACAAATGGCTGTCATTTCAATGAAACAGTTACTAGAAGCTGGTGTGCATTTTGGTCACCAAACACGCCGCTGGAACCCAAAAATGAAGAAATATATCTTCACAGAAAGAAACGGCATCTACATTATTGACTTACAAAAAACAGTTAAATTAGTAGATGTAGCTTACGACTACATGAAAAGCGTTGCTGAAGACGGCGGCGTAGCATTATTTGTCGGAACTAAAAAACAAGCTCAAGAAGCAATTAAAGACGAAGCTATCCGCGCTGGTCAATTCTACGTTAACCATCGTTGGTTAGGTGGAACTTTAACTAACTGGGATACTATTCAAAAACGGATTGCTCAATTGAAAAAAATCCAAGCAATGGAAGAAGACGGAACTTTTGAAGTTCTTCCTAAAAAAGAAGTTGCTAACTTAAACAAACAACGTGAACGCTTAGAAAAATTCTTAGGCGGAATCGCTGAAATGCCTCGCATTCCAGATGTTATGTATATTGTTGACCCTAGAAAAGAACGGATTGCTGTTCAAGAAGCTCATAAATTGAACATTCCAATCGTTGCTATGGTTGATACAAACTGTGATCCAGATGAAATTGATGTAGTTATTCCATCAAATGACGATGCTATTCGTGCGGTTAAATTAATTACTGCTAAAATGGCTGATGCTTTTGTAGAAGGCCGTCAAGGTGAAGATGTTGAAGTTTCCGTTGAAGAAACTTTCCAAGCATCTGCTGAAACACCTGAAGCTGCTTCTATTGAAGAAATCGTTGACGTTGTTGAAGGAAATAACGAAGAATCAGCTGAATAAAAAAT
This sequence comes from uncultured Enterococcus sp., assembly GCA_946409145.1. Classification (GTDB taxonomy): domain Bacteria; phylum Bacillota; class Bacilli; order Lactobacillales; family Enterococcaceae; genus Enterococcus_J. The sequence continues at coordinate 3,872 of CAMJVA010000009.1, forward strand.
AGTTGAGGCTGTCTCAAGGGCAAGGCATAAAAGCTGTCTCACCCTGAGACAGCTTTTTTTAAGAAATTAAATATTAGGAGGAACTAAACCCATGGCAAATGTTACTGCAAAAATGGTAAAAGAATTACGAGATGCAACAGGTGTTGGAATGATGGATGCTAAACGCGCTTTAGTTGAAGTTGAAGGAGATATGGACAAAGCTGTTGATCTTTTAAGAGAAAAAGGAATGGCTAAAGCCGCTAAAAAGAACGACCGGATTGCTGCTGAAGGTTTAGCTTCAGCTTATGTTGCTGGAAATACTGCTGCTGTTGTTGAAATTAACTCTGAAACAGACTTTGTAGCAAAAAATACTTTATTCCAAGATCTTGTAAATAACGTAGCTAAATTAGTTGCTGAAAACAAACCAGAAAACTTAGAAGCTGCTTTACAAATTAAAACAGAAAACGGCACAATCGAAAGTGATATTATTGAAGCAAACACTGTGATTGGTGAAAAAATTAGCTTCCGTCGTTTTGCACTTTTAGAAAAAGAAGATAACGCTGCTTTTGGTTCATACTTACACATGGGTGGACGCATTGCTGTTGTGACTGTTTTAGATGGAACAACTGATGAAGAAGTAGCTAAAGATATTGCTATGCACGTTGCAGCGATTAACCCTCGTTATGTTGACGAATCACAAATTCCAGCTGCTGAATTAGAACATGAAAAAACTGTTTTAACTGAACAAGCTTTAAACGAAGGCAAACCAGCTAAAATTGTTGAAAAAATGGTTGAAGGTCGCTTGAAGAAATTTAAAGCAGAAATTGCTTTAGTTGACCAACCTTTCGTTAAAGATCCAGACCAAACAGTTGCTCAATATGTAGCTTCTAAAGGCGCTTCTGTTAATACTTTCGTTCGTTTTGAAGTTGGAGAAGGTATTGAGAAAAAAGAAGATAACTTTGTTGAAGAAGTTATGAGCCAAGTTAAAAAATAATCTTAGGATTTTTTGAAGGCTGGGACAAAAGTACACTTTTGCCCCAGCCTTTCATGTATCTTTATTTATCTTGAAGCCTTTTCATAAACAATAGGAAAGCTTAATGTTGTGTGGTAAAATAAATTAAGGAAAATGTGGAGGGTCAAAATGTTAAAACCTAAATATCAACGAATTATTTTAAAACTTAGTGGAGAAGCTTTGGCTGGAGAAAAAGGATTTGGAATTAATCCTCCTGTCATTAAAGAAATCATTGAAGAAATTAAGGAAGTTCATGAATTAGGCGTAGAAATTGCCATTGTTGTTGGTGGTGGAAACATTTGGCGAGGAACCATTGGAGAAGAAATGGGCATGGAACGTGCTCAAGCTGATTACATGGGTATGTTGGCTACTGTCATGAATGCTTTAGCTTTACAAGATACTTTAGAAAATGTAGACGTTCCAACAAGAGTCCAAACTTCAATTGAAATGCGTCAAATTGCTGAACCTTACATTCGTCGTCGGGCAGTGCGCCACTTAGAAAAAGGCCGGATTGTTATTTTTGCAGGTGGTACTGGTAATCCTTATTTTTCAACAGACACAACGGCAGCATTAAGAGCTGCTGAAATTGGGGCAGATGTGATTTTAATGGCTAAAAATAGTGTAGACGGTGTTTATTCTGCTGATCCAAAAATTGATAAAAATGCTGTAAAATTTGATAATCTGACACATATGGAAGTTATTTCAAAAGGATTACATGTCATGGACTCCACTGCAAGTTCACTTTCTATGGATAATGATATTCCATTAGTTGTCTTTAACATTAATGAACCTGGAAACATTCGCCGAGCTGTTTTAGGAGAAAATATTGGAACAACTGTAAAGGGGAAATAAAAATGGCAGATTTGAAAAAAGATACTCAAAGTAAAATGAAAAAAGCGGCTGAAAGCTTACAAAGAGAATTTGGTCAAGTAAGAGCCGGACGTGCAAATGCTTCTTTATTAGACAGAATTACTGTTAATTATTATGGTGCTCCTACACCTTTAAATCAAATGGCTTCTATTTCCATTCCAGAAGCTCGGGTGTTAATGATTACACCTTTTGACAAATCTATTATTAAAGATGTAGAAAAAGCTATTTTAGCTTCTGACCTTGGGATTTCACCAGCTAATGACGGAAATGTTATTCGTTTAGTGATTCCACAATTAACAGAAGATAGAAGAAAAGAATTAGCCAAAGAAGTTAAAAAATTAGCGGAAAATGCGAAAATTGTTGTTAGAAACATTCGTCGGGATGCAATGGATGATATTAAAAAACAAAAAAATGCTAATGAAATCACTGAAGATGATCAAAGAGATTTAGAAAAAGAAATTCAAGCGATTACTGATGAAGCGATTAAAAACATTGATAAAGAAACAGCTGAAAAAGAAAAAGAACTTTTAGAAGTTTAATTTTTTATTACTAATAACTCTTTTTTCATGAAAACCTTAGCCTAGAGCAAAATTTTGTTCTAGGCTATTTTAATAAAAGTTAAGAATTATCCCTACATAAGCGGTTTTTTAGTATTTATCATAGGAATTTTTAGGGTTAGTTGTTATAATAAATAAGACAATTTAAGAAAACTTAGAGGGGGAAATAATATGTTTCGGCTTTTCCCGCAAAAGGAAAAATACGAGGCTAGTCATCAATTTACCTTTGATGAAACTGGCATTATCCCAAAACACGTAGCCATTATTATGGACGGCAATGGTCGTTGGGCAAAGAATAGACGATTACCTAGAGTAGCAGGGCATAAAGAAGGCATGGAAAATGTGAAAACCATGACAAAGCTCGCCTCAAAACTGGGAATTAAAGTATTAACACTTTATGCATTTTCCACAGAAAACTGGAAAAGACCAGATGATGAAGTGAATTATTTAATGCAACTTCCAGTAGATTTTTTTGATGTGTTTGTTCCTGAATTAGTTGCAGAAAATGTTAAAGTAACAGTAATGGGTTATACCAATGCTTTGCCTAAAAAAACTCAAGAGGCAGTTTTTCAAGCCATGGAGCAAACTAAAAATAATACGGGAATGATTTTAAACTTTGCTTTAAATTATGGTGCCAGAGCAGAAATATTAGATGCAGTGAAAAATATTGCTGAAGAGATTGTAAATGATGACTTAACACCAGCAGAAATTACCGAAGAAATAGTAAGCCAACATTTAATGACTGGTTTTTTACCTCAGGACTTACAAGATCCTGAATTATTAATTAGAACCAGTGGGGAAGAGCGCATTAGTAACTTCTTATTGTGGCAAATTGCTTACAGTGAACTATTTTTCACTGAAGCTTTTTGGCCTGACTTTGATGAAAGTCACTTAAAAGAAGCATTAGGCTCTTTCCAAAAAAGAAATCGCCGTTTTGGGGGATTAAATAAGGAGGAAGAAAAATGAAGCAACGGGTCATTACGGCAGTTGTGGCATTAATTGTTTTTATACCGATTATTGTTTACGGAGGGATTGCCATTGAACTTGCAGCAGCGGTTCTTTCTTGCATTGCCCTTTTTGAATTATTTAAAATGAATCAATTAAACTTAGTGAGCTTTGAAGGTATTGTAAGTTTACTTATGACTTTAACCTTAGTATTACCTAGTGAATGGTTTACTTTTTTACCCCAAGAAGGTAATAACTTTAGTTTATTTTACTTTTTTGTAATGATTTTACTCGCTGCTCAAGTGATTTCTAAAAATACTTATACGATTGAAGAAGCAGGATTTCCTGTAATTGCTTCATTATATGTAGGAACAGGATTTCATTATTTTGTTGAAGCCAGACAAAAAAGTTTAGTCGTGTTGCTCTTTGCTTTATTTATTGTTTGGGCTACTGATATAGGAGCTTACATAATTGGTCGGAAGATTGGAAAAAACAAACTTTGGCCAGAAATTTCACCTAATAAAACCGTAGAAGGAGCTTTAGGTGGCGTTATTTCTGCTTTAGTCGTAGCTATTATTTATCTTTTAATCTACCCAGGGGAAGAATTCTTTGGGATGAATAGTGCTATTATTTGTGTTATGACAATTTTCTTTTCCATTGCGGGGCAATTTGGTGATTTAGTAGAGTCTGCTATTAAAAGACATTTTGGTGTGAAAGATTCGGGCAATATTTTACCAGGTCACGGAGGAATTTTGGACCGTTTCGATAGCTTGCTATTTGTCTTTCCTTTAATGCATTTATTCCATTTATTTTAACAAGTAAAAGCGGCGACAAGCCGCTTTTTTTCCAGAAAGAAAGGTGAAAAAATGAATATTTTAAGCACCATTGTCACGTTTATTTTTGTTTTTGGGGTCTTAGTTTTTGTTCATGAATTTGGACATTTTTATTTTGCCAAAAAAAGTGGCATTTTAGTCAGAGAGTTTTCCATTGGTATGGGACCTAAAATTTTTTCCCGCCAAAAAAATGGCACCGCTTATACGGTTCGTTGGCTTCCTCTTGGAGGTTATGTGCGTATGGCTGGTTGGGGAGAAGATGACAACACTTTAGAAAAAGGTAAAAGTGTGGGACTTGTTTTAAATGAACAAGGAGAAGTGGTTCGGATTAACACGTCTAGTAAAATTCAGCTAGAAAATGCCGTGCCTTTAGAAGTAACTTTTGCTGATTTAGAAAAAGATTTAATGATCGCCGGTTATGTTTACGGTCAAGGAGATCAAGTCAGCTCTTTTAAAGTAACTCATGATGCAACGATTATTGAAGAAGATACTACAGAAATTCGTATTGCCCCACTTGATGTTCAAATGCAATCTGCTCCTGTTTTAAAAAGACTTTTAGTGAATTTCGCTGGACCTTTGAATAATTTTATTTTAGCTTTAGTTTTGTTTGTTCTGCTTGTTTTTATGCAAGGAGGCGTTCAAGTAACAAATACGAATGCTTTAGGAGAAATTCAAGAAAATTCTCCTGCTGAAGCAGCTGGCTTAAAAGAAGGGGACGAAATTTTAGCCATTAACGGCAAAGAAATTAAAACATGGTTTGATTTAACCGAAATTGTCAGTCAATCTCCTGAAAAATCTTTGTCTCTTAAAGTAAAATCTGAAGATAAAGAAAAAAATATCACCTTAGTCCCTGAAAGTGTCAGCCAAAATGGTGAAACAGTTGGAAAAATGGGTGTGGCTGCTCCCGTGAAAAAAGACGTGTTAAGTAAAATCACCGGTGGGGTTCGCTTATTTTTAGATAATTCTTTAGGAATTTTTAAAGCCCTAGGTTCTTTAATCACTGACTTTAGTTTGAACAAATTAGGTGGCCCAGTGATGATGTTTGAGTATTCTTCTCAAGCGGCCAAAAGTGGCTTTACGACGGTTCTGGCTTTAATGGCCATTTTAAGTGTTAATTTAGGCATCATGAATTTATTACCTATTCCAGCACTTGATGGAGGAAAAATTGTCTTGAATCTCATTGAAGCAGTGAGAGGAAAACCAATTAGTCCAGAAAAAGAAGGAATCGTCACATTTATTGGCTTTATTTTTATGTTTGGCTTAATGATTCTAGTTACTTGGAATGATATTAGTCGCTACTTCTTAAAATAAGTGAGGGATCAGCATGTACCAAAGCAAACTCTTAATTCCAACATTACGGGAAACCCCGGCGGATTTAAAAGCCGATGGGCATCAATTATTAGTTCGTGCCGGTTTTATTCGGCAATTCGCTTCAGGGGTTTATGGTTATTTACCCTTAGCTTTAAAAGTTTTGGAGAAAATAGAAGGTATCATTAAAGAAGAACTAGAAAATCTTGGAGCAGTAGAAATGAACTTGCCCCACTTAATTCCAGTGGAACTCTTAGAAAAAACTGGACGTAAGGAAATGTTTAAGGACAATTTATTTCAATTAAAAGATCGAAGTGATCGGGGGTTTGTATTATCTCCTACATCAGAAGAATTATTTGCCAGTTTGGTGTTTGATGATCACATGTCTTATAAACGTTTTCCCTTTTATCTTTACCAAATTCAAAGTAAATTCCGAGATGAAAGTAAAGTTCGCCATGGTCTGTTTCAAGCGCGAGAATTTTTAATGGCCGACTGTTATTCTTTTCACACTTCAAAAGAAAGTCTCAAAGAAACTTATCACTTATTTGAAGAAGCTTTTCAAAAAATTTTTGCCAGATTAAATATTCGAGCAGTAAGTGTTCTAGGAGAAAATTTTTATATGGGAGGAAGTAGTGATTCTAGGGAATTTGTTGCGTTAAGTAATGTGGGAGACGAAATTATTTTCCAATCTTCTTTAGGAGATTATGTGGCTAGTCAAACCATGGCTAAATCTTATTTACCTGAAAAAAGAGGACATGGTGCTTTAAAACCCTTAGAAAAAATAAAAATTTCCCCAGAAGAATTGCCGGAGTTTTTAGAAAAACTACCTGAAATGCCTCAAAAAATTACTGCTTATGGCTATTTACTTGGAGAAAAAAAAGCCCAAGTCTTACTTCTTGATACTAGCACTTTAAATGAAGGCAAGGTGCGACGATTTTTTACAGAAAATTATCCTAACACGCCTTTTGAAAAAGATTCAAGTGCTCCTTTTGTCTCGCCTATTTTAAAAGATGAATTAATTTTTGCTGATGAAAAAGTGCTTCAAGTGACCAATGGCTTATATTTAGGTAATGAAAAAGACACTTACTATTTAAATGGAAACATTGGTCGTGACTTTGTCTTAACAGGATCAGGAGATTTTACCTTAGTCAATGCAGGAGATCTTGCTCCAGATGGTCAAGGAATTTTAGAAGAATTAAGAGGAGTAGAAATTGCTCATTTATTTAAATTAGATGATTTTTATGCCAATGCTTTACAAGGAGATTTTTTAGATGAAGAAGGACAAAAACAAAAAATCCTCATGGGAAGTTATGGTATTGGGGTTAGCCGCATTTTGCAAGTCATAGCCCAACAACACTATGATGATAAAGGGTTAGTTTGGCCAAAAGAAGTGGCTCCTTTTGATTTACATTTAATTCCGGTGAACTTAAATGATGAATTTCAAATGAAACTCTTAAGTCAAGTGGAAGAAATGCTTCAAACTACTCCTTATTCTTATTTAATTGACGATCGAAACGAACATGTGGGCGTTAAGTTTGCCGACAGCGAACTCATAGGGTGTCCCATTCGCTTAGTTATTGGAAAAAAAGCAGAAGAAGGTATTGTGGAAGTGACTTTAAGAAAAAGTGGAGAAAAGGTAGAAGTGAAAAAAGAAGATTTAGTGGATATTTTGCCAATTCTCTTTTAACTTTTTTAAGAAATTCACCCTTAGTTAACTTATTTTTTTCTTTTAGCTTCAGTGATAATCTCTAGCTTTTTTTCAATGAAAAAAAGGAGAATCCCTTTAACTTTGAAAAATAAATGCTATACTATATTTACCATTTAGCCACAAGAGGCGGGGAGAAATCCCCCCCTTTTTTATGTTTTAAAAAGGAGGACCTTATGGAACTTAGTAAAGAAGAACTTTTCCGGAAATTAACCCAACAAATTGAATTTATTCTTCCAGAAAATCAACTCAATTTTTTGCAAGACGCTGCTATAGAAAAAGTCCAAGTACATAAACTTAGCCGTTGCTATCATTTTTTTATTTCCATTCCAGAAATTTGGCCAAGTAGTCTTTATCATAGCTTCTATCAACAATTACAATTAGGCTTTGCTGAAATTGCCCAAGTCAAATTAAACTTATTGCCAAAAGAAAATCACTTTTCTCAAGAATTATTAAGTGATTATTGGCTTTTAGCAGTAAATGGACAAGCCTGTGACACACCAATTTTAAGAGAAACTTTAAAAGCAGCTACTCCTATTTTACAAGGAAATAAAGTAAAACTAGCCATTGATAATTCTGGCATGTTAGCCTACATTAAAGAACAATATCTTCCAGTGATTGAAGAAAATTATCAAAGTTTTGGTTTTCCAAAATTTTCCATTGATCCTTACGTGGATGAAAACAAAGCTCAAGAAGTCTTAGAACAATTTGAGTCTTTCAAACAACAAAAAGAACAACAACTACAAGAAGATGCAAAAGTAATGTACGAAATGCATCAACAAAAGAAAAAAGAGAAAGTAGAAGAAGTTACTTTTTCTGGTCCAATTCAATTAGGACGCAATATTCCTAAAGATGAAGTCATTGTGCCCATGAATGAAATTCTAGAAGAAGAACGTCGAGTCACTATTGAAGGAATGGTTTTTGATAAAGAAATTCGGGAATTACGTTCAAAAAGAAAAATGATTATTTTGAAAATGACCGACTACACGTCCTCATTTTCAGTGAAAAAATTTTCCAACGGGGAAAATGATGAAGCAGTGTTTGAAGCCATTAAAGTTAATTCTTGGTTGAAAGTACGAGGTTCTATTCAAGAAGACACTTACATGAGAGATTTAGTCATGACCGCACAAGACATGCAAGAAATTAAACACGAAGCAAGAAAAGATACTCATTCTAATGGTAAAAGAGTCGAACTCCATTTGCATTCTAATATGAGTCAAATGGATGCTACTAATTCCATAACCGATTTTGTTGTTCAAGCCGGCAAGTGGGGGCATAAAGCCATTGCTATTACAGACCACGCTGGGGCGCAGTCTTTTCCTGAAGCTTATGCTGCAGGAAAGAAAAATGGAGTGAAAATTTTATATGGAGTAGAAGCAAACATTGTGGATGATGGGGTTCCTATTTCTTATAATCCTCAACATGTATCTTTATCTGAAGCGACTTATGTGGTTTTTGACGTGGAAACCACGGGTCTTTCTGCAGTATATGATTCAATTATTCAGCTAGCTGCTGTAAAAATGTACAAAGGAAATGTTATTGCTTCTTTTGATGAATTTATTGATCCTGGTCGTCCTCTTTCAAAATTTACCACTGAATTAACAGGTATTACTGATGAAATGGTCAGAGGATCAAAACCAGAAAAAGAAGTCATGGAGCTTTTTGCGAAATTTTGCCAAGTGGAAAAAGAAGACGGCGTGGAAGAAGCTATTTTAGTCGCCCATAATGCCACTTTTGATATGGGATTTTTAAATAGCACCAATCAAAGAAATAATTTGCCGGAAGCGAAAAATCCTGTGTTAGATACTTTAGAAATGTCGCGTTTTTTACATCCACAAATGAAATCCCATCGACTAAATGTATTGGCTAAAAAGTATGGCATTGACCTTGAACACCATCACCAAGCAAATTTTGATGCAGAGACTACTGGTCATTTAGCGTTTAAATTTTTAGAAGAAGCAAAAGATGAATTTCAAATTGAATACCATGATCAATTTGAAGAATACCGTGGTTATGGAGATGCTTATAAAAGAGCGAGACCTTTCCATGCTGTATTAATGGCGAAAACTCAAGCAGGATTGAAAAACTTATTTAAAATTATTTCAGCTTCTAATGTGGAATACTTTTACCGGGTTCCTCGGGTTCCAAGATCTTTATTAGAAAAATTAAGAGAAGGGATATTAGTAGGCTCTGCTTGTAGCCAAGGAGAAATTTTTGAGGCGATGATGCAAAAAGGGAAAAAAGAAGCCTTAGAAAGAGCGCGTTTTTACGATTATATTGAGATTCAACCTAAAGCCTCTTACGCTCCTTTAATTGAACAAGAATTAGTAAAAAGTGAAGGGGACTTAGAAGAAATTATTAAAAATTTAATTGAGATTGGTCAAGAATTAAATAAACCAGTAGCCGTTACTGGAGACGTGCATTATTTAAATCCAGAAGATTATATTTACCGAAAAATTTTAATTAGTTCCATGGGAGGAGCAAATCCTTTAAATCGTCACAGTTTACCAGAAGCTTATTTTAAATCTACGAGTGAATTATGGGAGGAATTCTCTTTCCTTGATGAAAAAACGAGACAAGAAGTGATTGTAGATAACCCTAATTTAATTGCTGATTGGACAGAAGAAATTATTCCCGTCAAAGATAAACTGTACACTCCAAAAATCCCAGGATCAGAAGATGAAATTACTCGTCTTTCTTATGATCGTGCCAAAGAATTATACGGAGATCCTTTGCCAGATATTGTAGAAAAACGTTTGGAACGAGAATTAAAATCGATTATTGGTAATGGTTTCTCGGTTATTTATTTAATTGCCCAAAAATTAGTTCATAAATCTTTAAGTGATGGTTATTTAGTAGGTTCCCGTGGCTCTGTGGGTTCTAGTTTTGTGGCAACTATGTCTGGAATAACTGAAGTAAATCCACTGCCACCTCATTATCACTGTTTGAACTGTCAGCATTCAGAATTTTTTACTGATGGCACCTATGGATCTGGTTTTGATATGCCAGAGAAAAAATGTCCTAAATGTGGAGAACGACTTTTTAAAGATGGTCATGATATTCCTTTTGAAACCTTCCTTGGTTTCCACGGAGATAAGGTACCAGATATTGATTTAAACTTTTCCGGAGATTATCAACCAGAAGCGCACAACTATACGAAAGTTTTATTTGGTGAAGATTATGTCTATCGTGCAGGAACCATTGGTACTGTGGCGGATAAAACAGCGTATGGTTATGTTAAAGCTTATGAACGAGATAATAATTTGCAATTTCGCCAAGCTGAAATTGATCGTCTAGCAAAAGGGGCTACTGGGGTAAAAAGAACTACTGGACAGCATCCAGGGGGAATTATTGTTATTCCAGATTATATGGATGTGTATGACTTTACCCCCATTCAATATCCAGCAGACGATCAAAATTCCGAATGGAGAACCACTCACTTTGATTTCCATTCTATTCACGATAATATTTTAAAACTGGATATTTTAGGGCATGATGATCCTACAGTCATTCGTATGTTACAAGATCTTTCTGGAATTGATCCTAAAACCATTCCTACTGATGATCCTACTGTAATGGAAATTTTTGGAGGGCCAGAAGTTTTAGGCGTTACCCCGGAACAAATTAATTCTAAAACCGGGACTTTAGGAATTCCAGAATTTGGTACGCGTTTTGTTAGAGGAATGTTAGAAGAAACCCATCCTTCTACTTTTGCCGAACTTCTGCAAATTTCCGGACTTTCTCACGGAACCGATGTATGGTTAGGAAACGCCGAAGAACTTATTCGTACGGGAGTCACCACCTTAGATGCCGTTATTGGCTGTCGGGATGATATTATGGTTTATCTAATGCATGCTGGACTTGACAATGGAATGGCCTTTAAAATTATGGAAACTGTGCGAAAAGGGCAATGGAATAAAATTGATGACGACCTGCGAGAAACTTATCTTACGGCTATGAAAGAAAATAATGTTCCTGATTGGTATATTGATTCTTGTTCAAAAATTAAATATATGTTCCCTAAAGCCCATGCGGCAGCTTATGTCTTAATGGCCTTACGCGTTGCTTATTTTAAAGTTTATTATCCTATTTTATATTACTGTGCGTTCTTTTCCGTTCGGGCAGATGATTTTGATTTAGTCGCCATGTGTAAAGGGAAAGATGCCATTAAAGAAAAAATGCAAGAAATCAATGATAAGGGTATGGAAGCATCCACTAAAGAAAAAAATCTATTAACCGTTTTAGAAATTGCCAATGAAATGGTTGAACGAGGTTTTAAATTTGGAATGATTGATTTATATAAATCAGATGCGCAAAACTTTGTAATTGATGGAGATACTTTAATTGCACCATTTCGAGCTGTTCCTTCTTTAGGGGTCAATGTGGCTAAACAAATTGTTGAAGCAAGAAAAGATGGACAATTTTTATCGAAAGAAGATTTAGCTACCAGAGGTAAAGTTTCTAAAACATTAATTGAATATATGACAGACAACAATGTTTTAAAAGATTTACCAGATGAAAATCAACTCTCTTTGTTTGATTTTTAAATATGAAATCTGTTAAATTAATTTTAGTTGGAATAGTCATCTTTTAAGGAGGAAAATAATGAAAAAAATACTAGGGGTTATTGTTTTAGCTTTCTTAGTTTTTCTAGGTTTTAAAGGATACGGCTACTACCATGATACTTATGTAGGTGAAACCTATTACGCTCTTGTTCCAGAAGAAACTCCAGAAAAAACACCCACAGTCAATGATAGTGGCGAAGTAGTAGAAGGGTTGTCTTCTTACATTTATGAATTAACCTTTGTAAATAAAAAAGGTCAAGTAACGAAACGAGCGGTAGAAATTTCTGGAGAAAATCCGCAACCTTTAACTCCCAAGGCTTTTGTCACAGCGGAAATTTCTAAAAAAAGAATTGTAAAAGGACCTAATTATATTACTAAAGAAGAAATTCCCGAAAAAGCTTTAAAAGAAATTAATCTCTAAAGATATAATTAAGAAAAAATAGCGGACTATTTGTTTTTTTTCTTATTTTATGGTACTGTATATAGGTAAATGATAGGTGTCTGTTGGAGTGAGCAAAGTTTTTGCTCACTCTTTTTAATGACATTGATTAAAATCTGAAAAGGGGGGACATCCTTGGCAACAGTTGTTGAAACCGTCACGGAGCTGGTCACACCATATTTAGACAAAAGAAATTTTTACTTAGTAGATTTAGAGTTTGTAAAAGAAGGGCAAAATTGGTTTTTAAGAGTATTTATTGATAAAGAAGAAGGCATTGACATTGATGAATGTGTTGAAGTGAGTGAATTTTTATCAGAAAAACTTGATCAATTAGACCCAGATCCTATTCCACAAGCATACTTTTTAGAAGTTTCTTCTCCAGGGGCAGAACGCCCTTTAAAAAGAGAAGAAGATATTAAAAATGCAGTGGGCGAGTACATCCATGTTTCTTTATATCAAGGAATTGAAAAAGAAAAACAATGGGAAGGCTTTTTACAAGAAGTCAGTGATGACACTTTAACAATAAAAGTAAAAATTAAAACCCGAGAAAAAGTATTAAGGATTCCTCGGAGTAATATTGCTAAAATTCGCTTGGCGATTCAGTTTTAAAATGATGGAGGAAGCTCATGAGTAAAGAAATGTTAAACGCCTTAGATGCCTTAGAAAAAGAAAAAGGTGTTTCCAAAGAAATCGTCATAGAAGCTTTGGAACAAGCTTTAGTTTCTGCTTACAAAAGACACTATGGTCAATCAAATAATGTGGAAGTTGAATTTGATGCAAAAAAAGGCAACATTCACGTTTATGCTGTAAAAGAAGTGACAGAAGAAGTCATGGACTCACAATTAGAAGTTAGTCTTTCTGATGCTTTAAAAATTAATAAAGCTTATGAAATTGGAGACACGATTCGTTTTGAAGTCACACCAAAAGATTTTGGTAGAATTGCCGCGCAAACTGCTAAGCAAGTTATCTTACAACGAGTAAGAGAAGAAGAAAGAAGTATTATTTATAACGAATTTTCCCAATATGAAAATGATATTTTACAAGGTATTGTTGAACGACAAGATAATCGCTATATTTATGTAAACTTAGGAAAAATTGAAGCCGTCTTATCAAAACAAGATCAAATTCCAAATGAGCATTACCAAGCCCATGACCGAATTAAAGTTTATGTATCAAAAGTTGAAAACACTTCAAAAGGACCACAAGTTTTCGTGAGTCGTTCTCA
>CAMJVA010000010.1 GCA_946409145.1 uncultured Enterococcus sp.
TTATACCCGTAATTCGCTTTTTTTTAAACGTTTGGCAAAAAAAAATAAAAGGAAGCCAAACTTTAAAGAGATTTTTAAAGTTTAGCTTCCTTTTAAGTAAAAATTTTTCTCTTACTTTTAGGCATCTTTAATCTAGCTTGCGATCTTTTTTAGTCACACCTATTGTCCCCCACATATTTTTAGCCCCATAACACCAGTCCACTCCTTTAACTCGTTCATGTACCGGTAAAATTTCGTCTCTAAATAAAGTAGGAATAGCAAAGGCTTCTTTTAAGGCGTATTCTTGCCAAGCAGAAAAATTTTTTAATCGTGTTTCTTCGTTAAAAGATTCTTTGGCGTCAATAGCTTGTAGAAGTCGATCATTTTCTTCACTGACAAATCTCGTATAATTGAAAAAAGAATGTTTTCCCCAAAGACTAGTAGGAGAAGGAACATTTCCTGTTCCCCAGCCAGCTTGGTACATATCTAAACTCTCTACATCATTTCCTAAAAGTTCGTAAAATTGTGTTCGGTCCCACAATTTTCCTCCGTAAAGTTTGACGTTTAAACCAATACTTTTCCACTGACTTAAATAATATTCAGTAGTGGCTTGAGAAGCAGAACCTCCAGCAATGGCGCCATAGTAAATAATTAATTGTTCTCCTGAAGGATCTTCTAAATAGCCGTCCTCATCAAGATCTTGATACCCAGCATCTTTTAGTAATGTCTTTGCTTTTTCTAAATTATACGTAAATCCTACAAGGGATGTATCATTAAACCGAGTAAAAATATGCGGAATTAAAGTATTCCCGTGATAGCGTAAGCCATTATAAAAACGATAGCCAATTTCATCATTATCAACGGCATAACCAATAGCTTGACGCAAAGAAACATTATTCATTTTACTTTCTGGATTTAACACTGCTTGATTTTTTTCCTCATCCCAATAGCCTAATTTAAAACCAATATAAGAATAAGCCTTAGATTCTCTTGCTAAAAATTCATAAGAAGAAGCCGTATCATAATGAGAATATATATCTGTAGGCATATTTAAAAATAAATCATAGTCCGCCTTTTCCATTGCTTTTATCGCTTCTGAATGACTAATTATTTCTAAAGTAATTTTCCCTAAGTGAGGTTTTTCTCCCCAATAGTAAGGATTAGGCAAATACGTTACTTTTTCACCTGGAATAATCTCACTCATGTAATAAGGTCCAAAAGATACCACATGACTAGTGACTCCTAAAGCATTTTCCATTTCTTTTATTGGAATATTTTCTAAAACATGCTTTGGTAAGGCTGAACGCCAAACACCACCGCCAACTTGTTGAAAACTTGGTCCCATTTCTTTGTAAGAAATTTCTAAAGTTAAAGAATCAATTTTATCAAGACCAGAAATCTCCTCACTTAAGCCCGTGTGGTAGTCTTCCATTCCTACAATATTGGTTAAATTATCATCGTATCTCACTCCAGTGTAATCTTTGTGCCCCATGACTTCATAAGAAAAAATTAAATCATCCACTGTCAACTGTGTTCCGTCGTTCCAATACACCTGATCTTTTAACTTAATGGTAGCACGATTACTCTCTGGGTCTAAACTAAGATCTGCTACTCCTCCTGTGGTCACTTTAAAATCTTGATCACTTAAAAATAAACTTTCGTGACTAGGTTGCATAAACTGATTATCTAAAGAACTAGTATAAAATTCTGGTTGAAATAATCCAGTGAAATTCGTATCAGAAACCACCGCTACTTCTAAAGTTTCTCCTTCAAGATAAGGAGCGTCGTTGGCATAACTTTTCGGAAAATTAGCCGCTTCTACTAAATTTTCCGACTGAAATATATTTTCAACAATTTTTTGGGGACTTTTCTCACACGCTGCTAATAAAAATAAACCCATTAGTAAGGGGAAAAGTTTTTTCATTAAAGCCTCCTTAAAAAACATTTGTAATAAAAAAAGAGATAAACAGCTTTCGCCATTTATCTCAGCTACCTTAGTTTAAATGGGCGCTTATGTAATCTACGGCCGCTCCCACGGTTTCAATTTGTTCTGCATCTTCGTCAGAAATTTCGGTTCCAAATTCATCTTCAAGATCTAAAACAAATTCCATTACTGAAATAGAATCAGCATTTAAATCCTTTATTAAACTTAAATTATCGGTAATTTTATCTTTTGCAACATCAAAATGCTTTTCGATGATGACAGCTACTTTATTAAAAATATCTTCGCGTGTCAAAAAGTTCCACCTCCTTACCGGTAAAAACCCTAATAATTTTTCCGGTCAAAAATCATTTTACTGATTTTATGATGCTTTGTCTAGCTTTTTTCACTTGGGACAAGTGTTATTATTTATTCTTAAGCTTCTTTTTCTGTTTTTTCGAAGTATTCTACTAAATCAGGAATTAAATTGCTTTCAAGCATTCCTTTAATTTGATAAATGGTTTGAGCCACTGCTTCTTTTTTAGTAGCTCCATGGGTTTTAATCACTGGAGCTTTTAAGCCAAATAAAACAGCCCCTCCATGACTAGAATAATCTAGGGAATCTTTTACATTGTATAATGCCGGTTTTAACATTAAAGCGCCTAATTTCCCTCTGGTTCCAGCACCTTTAATAGACGTTTTTAAAACATCCATTAAAGCCATGGCCGTTCCTTCAATGGATTTTAACACTGCATTTCCGGTGAAACCGTCAGTGACGACTACATCACAAACACCTTTTAAAATATCTCTTGATTCAACGTTTCCAATAAAATTAATTTTTTCTTCTTTAGCTAAAAGTTCATAAGTTTCTTTCGTTAGTTCATTTCCTTTTGTTGGTTCTGTACCATTATTTAACAAACCTACCCGAGGATTTTTTATGTGACGCACTTTTTTTGCGTAATAACTTCCTAAAATAGCATAATTGACTAAATGTTCTGGACGATTTTCGGCATTGGCACCGAGATCTAACATATCAAATCCTGCCTCACTTCCTACAACAGGTAAGGTGGATAAAAGTCCAGGACGTTCAATATTTTTAATTCTACCAACAATTAATAATCCACAGGCTAAAAGAGCGCCTGTGTTTCCTGCTGAAAATAAAGCATCTGCTTCTCCATTTTTAACAGCTTGAGCTGCTAACACCATAGAGGCTTGTTTTTTCTTTCGAATCGCTCTTACAGGTTCGTCATCTGAAGCAATTTTTTCTGTAGTATGGACAATGGTAATATTTTTTTTACTAGTTAAAAGAGGAGTAATTTTTTCTTCATCCCCATATAAAATAAATTCCATTTCTGGCACTTTTTCTTGGGCTAATAAAACACCTTCTACAATAGCTTTTGGGGCAAAGTCTCCACCCATGGCATCTACGGCAATCTTCATGATTCAATCCCCTTTACTTTTTTGGTTTAGTATAACATATCTAGTCAAAATAACTGGTAAAAATTTGTTTTGCGACTCCTTCTTTTAAAGGAGATTCGTTTAAAAGTTCTGGTTGTTTTTCTAAAATTTCTTTAGCCGATGTGCGGGCCATTTCTAAACTATCAGCATCTTCTACTAAATTAGCCACTAAAAATTGTGGTAAACCTGATTGTTTATTACCGAAAAATTCTCCTGGTCCGCGCATTTCTAAATCTTTTTGACTGAGCACAAAACCATCATTAGTTTCGGTCATAATTTTCATTCGTTGTTTTCCATTTTCCCCTTTAGGATCAGCCACTAACACACAAATGGATTGTTTCACTCCACGACCAACCCGTCCGCGTAATTGATGAAGCTGGGATAAACCAAAACGATCTGCATCAAAAATTAACATAACCGTCGCATTAGGCACGTCTACTCCCACTTCTACTACTGTGGTTGTGACTAAAAGTTGCAGCTGATTTTCTTTAAACAATTCCATAACGGCATCTTTTTCATTACTTTTCATTTGCCCGTGTAAAAGTCCTACCTTAAATTCAGGAAAATAATTTTGCATTTCTAAAAATAAAGCTTGGGCATTTTGTAAGTCTAACACTTCAGATTCTTCAATTAAAGGAGATAAAACATAACCTTGATCTCCTGCTTGTAATCGTTGTTTCAAATAAGCTAAGACGGTAGGGAGTTGTTCTTTTTTCACCCATTTGGTTAAAATTTTCTGCCGACCTTTAGGCAGTTCATTTAATAAGGAGACATCCATTTCTCCGTAAGCAGTAATGGCTAAGGTTCTTGGAATAGGCGTCGCGGTCATAAATAATACTTCTGGATCATTGCCTTTTTCTCGCAAGGCTTTTCTTTGGTTCACGCCAAAACGGTGCTGTTCATCTGTAATGACTAATCCTAACTGGTGAAACACCACATCTTCTTGAATTAAAGCGTGAGTCCCAATAATAAAATGAAGCTGGCCGTTTTTTAAAGCCGCTAAAATTTCTTCTCGTTCCTTTTTTTTCGTACTACTCGTTAAAAGAGCAATTTTCACCTCAGGAAAATCTTGCAATAATTTTTGAAAAGTAGCGTAATGTTGTTGGGCTAAAATTTCTGTGGGAACCATTAAGGCACTTTGCCTACCAGCTGTATAAACGGCGTACATAATAATACTTGCTACAACTGTTTTCCCACTTCCTACATCCCCTTGTAAAAGTCGCTGCATATGATAAGGGGCCAAAAGATCATAACAAATTTCATTGGTCACTTTTTTTTGGGCGGAAGTGAGTTCAAAAGGAAGAGCTTGAATATATTTTTTTAATGCTTGATTATTGTATCTTGTGACCTCTCCAGGATTTTTTTTCTGCTCTTTTCCTTTTAAAGAAAGCATCTTTAATTGAAAATAAAAAAATTCTTCAAAAACAATTCGTCTTCTCGCGTCATTGGCTTCTTTTTCGTCTTTAGGAAAATGCATCACATATAAGGCATTTTTTAAAGGCATAAACTGATAGTCTTGTAAAATTTTTGCTGGTAAAGTTTCTGGAATAAAATCTTGATACAATTCAAAAGCTTGAGAAATTAACTTTTGTAATTTTCCTTGAGGAATATTTTTTCCCGTGTGATAAATAGGTTGAAAATCCGCTGTAATTTTTGCTCCAATAATTTTCATTCCAGCAAGACTTTTTCTTTTAGCATCCCATTTGCCAAAAACAGCCAGTTGTTCCCCTAAAACTATTTTTTGGGCTAAATAAGGTTGATTAAAGAAAGTCACATTAATAACCACCCCATCTTGCATTAAGCGAAAAACCAAGCGGCTTTTTTTATAACCAAAGTGGGTGACAATACCTTCAGAAACCACGAGGCCTTTTAAAACTACTTTTTCCCCATCTAAGATTTCTCCCACTTCACGTTCTTTAATATCTTCAAAACGAAAAGGAAAACATCTTAAAAGATCATAAATGCTTATAATACCTGCTTTATTTAACTCGCTTAAAAGCTTCGGACCGACCCCTTTTAAAACTGCTACAGAATCATCTATCTTTCTCATAAGTTTTTTCCTTTCTTTATGTAAAATAAAAAAGGCGTGGGACATTAGTTTGTCCTACGCCCTTCATTTTAAAGCAGTGATCCAAAAGTAGTTTTCTTTGAAATCAGTTAACCATTTCCAAAATATGAAAAAATCATTTTTCAGACTGGTTTTCTTAGTTCTTAGAGCTGATCACTTTTGTCTCAATTTTTTTATTCAGCAGAAAATAAGAAAGGATAAACCGGTTGATCCCCTTCATGAATTTCAACTTCAATATTAGCAAAGTTTTCTGTGAGATAACTTTCCAATTCATGGGCTAATTCTTCTGTGCCATCTTCCCCAATTAAAATCGTCACAATTTCTGTATCTTCTGTCACCATTTTGCTTAAAGTATCAATGGACGCTTCTTTTAGTCCAGGTTCTGAAATAACAATTTTCCCATCAACCATTCCTAGAAAATCATCTTTTTTAATAACCACACCTTCAATGGACGTATCTCTTACAGCATTCGTAATTTGCCCAGAAATAACTTCTTGAGACATTTCAGTCATGCTTTGTTCATTGTCTTTTAAAGTGCCTTCTGGATTAAAGCCAAGCATCGCTGTTAACCCTTGAGAAATGGTTCGTGTTGGAATCACTGCTACAGGAATATTGGCCACTTCTTTGGCTTGATTAGCTGCCATGAAAATATTTTTATTATTTGGTAACACTAAAACATTTTTAGCGTTCACTTCTTCAATGGCTTTTAAAATATCTTCTGTACTTGGATTCATCGTTTGTCCCCCAGAAATCACATGGGAAACTCCAAGACTTTCAAATAAGTTTTTAATGCCTTCCCCTGCAGAAATAGCAATCACTGCTAAATCTTTTAAAACAGGTTCAGCTAATTTTTGCGTATTTTCATCATGCTCTAAAATAGTTTCATGTTGTTGACGCATATTATCTACTTTGATTTTAATTAAAGAACCGAAACGTTGACCATAATTTAAAACTTCTCCAGGGTGTTCCGTATGAACGTGAACTTTTACGACTTCATCATCATTTACGACTAATAAAGAATCCCCAATTTCGTTTAAATAATTTCTAAATGTTTCGTAATCAAATTGATCCACGACAGTTGGGCCAGTGCCTAGAGACACCATAATTTCTGTACAGTAACCGAATTTAATGTCTTCTGTCGCTAATTGTCCTTGAACGGAACGGTGGTGTTGTGCGTTCACCATTTCATCCATTTCAGCTGGAGTTGGTTGGAAGCCTTCTTCCACTTTTCCTGTTAAAGCATCTAAAAAACCTTGGTAAACAAAGACTAATCCTTGACCACCAGAATCCACGACGCCTACTTCTTTTAAGACAGGTAATAAATCAGGAGTTTTAGCTAAAGCTTTTTTGGCCCCTTCTAAAACAGCCGTCATTACTTCCACCACGTCATCGGTATTTTGTGCTGCTTTTTCTCCAGCTTTTGCGGCTTCACGAGAAACGGTTAAAATAGTTCCTTCTACAGGTTTCATTACAGCTTTATACGCTGTTTCTACCCCATGAGTAAACGCATGAGCGAAAGTTTTCGCATCTAAAGTGGTTTCATTTAAAATTTGTTTGGAAAAACCACGGAATAATTGAGATAAAATAACTCCGGAATTTCCTCTAGCACCCATTAATAATCCTTTTGATAAAGCAGTTGCTAATTCCCCAACTTTTTCTGATTGATTATCACTAACGGCTTTAGCACCACTGGTCATGGATAAATTCATATTTGTTCCTGTGTCACCATCTGGCACAGGGAAAACATTTAACGAATTGACATATTCCGCATTACCATTTAAACGATTGGCCCCTTGTTGAACCATTTGTTGAAATTGGCTTGCGTTAATTTCTACTAAACTCACTTTTAATCCTCCAATCTCTTTCTAATCTGGTAACACACGAACACCTTGAACGTAAACGTTGACAGAGTTCGCTGTAATTCCCAGCATGGTCTCTAAATTATATTTGACTTTTTCTTGTACATTTTTTGAGACCTCAGAGATTTTCGTTCCGTAGCTCACAATTGTATACACGTCAACAGCCACACCATTATCTTCTTGGCGCACAACGACACCTTTAGAATAATTTTCTTTACGTAAGATTTCATTTAAATTATCGCGAATTTGATTTTTACTTGCCATGCCTACAATGCCGTAAATATCAGTAGCCGCTCCACCAACAACTGTGGCGATGACCTCATTAGAAATTTCAATAAGCCCTTGGGCTGTTTTAATTTTCACTGCCATTTTTTTACCTCCTAGATTAGGAATGCTTACCCTTTTTAAGGGGAAAAATGAAAAAAAGATTCCCATTTTCTTTCACAATTCTATCACACCCGCCTTATAAAATAAAGAAAATGTCTTAATTGTCTTATAAATAAACCCCTTTTTTTAAATTCTCTCGGAAATTCTTTTTTTAAGAAATAAAATTGTCTTTGTGAAAGAAGATAAAACCTTGTAAAAAAAACAAAATAACTAAAATTTTCTTGCAAAAATCCAGCAAACATGGTAGATTATTCTAGTATGAGCTGAAATTATGCTTAAGTTCAAAGCAAAGGAGGAACAACAAATGGCAAAAGTATGTTATTTTACTGGTCGTAAAACTCGTAGTGCTAACAACCGTTCTCACGCAATGAATTCAACAAAACGGACTGTTAAACCTAATCTTCAAAAAGTTCGCGTTTTAATCGATGGTAAACCTAAAAAAGTCTGGGTGTCTGCTCGTGCTTTGAAATCAGGTAAAGTTGAACGCGTTTAATTTTTGAATTGACAAAGCTTTGAGAATTTTTTCTCAAAGCTTTTTTTGTAAGCAAAAAAAAGAAACCAAACCAACAGTAGCGCTGAATTATTCAGCATTACTGTTGGTCTAGTTTTTTAATCACGACTTTGAATCACTGCTACAACTCCTGAGGCAAAAGAAAACTCACAGGTATCACTTAAAAATTCGTTACTTGGATAAGAAGTTGGATAAGAAACATCCACATTTTCCAGTAAGTAGCGACTTTTTTCTAAGGTTAAATTTTTCACTGGGGTTAAAGCGACATAACCTAAATACGTCATTTCGGGAATTTTTTTTAAAAGATGCTTTCCTGGATGATAAAAAGAAACAGCATTTTGCCTATTTCTAAAAGAAATTTTTTCAGCGTAAGGAGAAAATCTTTTTTCTAAAGGCAAATAAAGATTAGCTAAAAAGTGATCTAATCGTCCCCCAATGCCTCCTAAAATCACATAATTTTCTTCCGGATAAAAACTAATGGCAAGTTCAAGAGCTGCTTGAGTGTCTGTGTCATCTTTTTCTTTAGGGAGACTTTTTACTTTTTGGGCAGTTTCTTTAACTAATTTTTTTTCAGTGTCACTTAAAGAATCAAAATCTCCCACGGCTAAACTCACTGGAATTTTTTCTTTCACTAAAAAGTAAGCCCCATAATCAATGCCCACAAAAATATTATGTTTAGAGAGAGATTTTAAATAATTTTTTGAAAAGTCATCTAAGTGTCCAGCAACTAAAAAAACGGTCATAGGCTTTCCCTTAAAACGCGCAAACTTTCCACTGGATCTTCACTGTTGTATAAATAAGATCCTGCTACAAAAACATCGGCCCCAGCTTTGGCACACATTGGCGCTGTTTTATCTGTAATTCCTCCGTCCACTTCAATGTCAAAGGAATAATTTTTTTCTTCTCTAATATTTTTTAATTCTGTTATTTTTTCTAACATATCTGGTAAGAATTTTTGTCCCCCAAAACCAGGGTTGACGGTCATAACTAATACTTGATCAACGATTCCTAAAACAGGTTCAATAAAACTTACAGGAGTCCCAGGGTTAATCACCACTCCTGGTTTCATTTTCAAACGTTTAATTTCTTGTAAAACAGCATATAAATGTTTTGTTGCTTCGGCGTGAACCATGAGAATATCAGCCCCGGCTTTAGAAAAATTGACTAACTGATTTTCAGGATTTTCAATCATTAAATGCACGTCCATCACCATTTTTGTATGGGGACGCAAAGCTTGCACCACATTGGCTCCAAAAGTAATACTAGAAACAAATTGCCCATCCATCACATCAATATGAATATATTCTGCGCCTGCCTTTTCCATTAAGGTTACGTCTTCTTTTAAGTTAGCAAAATCTGCACTTAAAATTGAGGGAGAAATTTTCATTTACTTAATCCTTCTTTCCATACATTGGTTTTCTGTCTTTTAACTCTTTATAAAATTGCAAATAATTTTCGTAACGACTGTTTAAAATCTCTTCCGTATCTACCGCATCTTTTACTGCACAACCTGGTTCATTAACATGCACACATTGGCGAAAACGACAGTGTGCTTTTAATCTTACAAATTCTGGGAATAAATCCCCTAAATCTGTTAATTCTAAATCTCTTGAAAAATCTAAAGAACTAAATCCTGGAGTGTCAGCCACTAATCCTTCAAATAAAGGATGTAATTCCACATGACGCGTAGTGTGCCGACCGCGACCTAAACTTGTAGAAATTTCTCCTGTAGCTAAGGTTAAGGTTTCGTCTAATTGATTTAATAAGGTTGATTTTCCAGCACCAGATTGCCCAATAAAAACCACCGTTGCTTCTTTAAAATATTTTTTCAACGTTTCTAAAGAATTTTTTTCGCTACTTAAAATAACCGGATAACCTATTTTCTCATAATTTTTTTGCCAATTTAAAAAAGGTGTTTTATCTGCTACTAAATCAAGTTTCGTTACATAAATCACAGCAGAAACATGGTAAAATTCCAGTTGCATTAAAAAGCGATCTAAAAGTTGGCTGGAAAAATCTGGCTCCACAGCACTCATGACAATAATTCCGTAATCAATATTAGCAATAGGTGGGCGGACTAGTTGATTTTTTCGAGGTAAAATTTCTTCTAAGACCCCTTCTTTTTCATTCTCACTTTGAAAAATAACTTTATCCCCGACTAAAGGGGTAATTTTTTTTTGCCGTAAATTTCCGCGACCACGCGTTTGGTACACTTTTCCCGCGCTTTTCACATAATAAAAGCCACTTAATGCCTTCACAATTTGTCCTTCCAATGGGTCACCTCCGTTTTTACTTTGTCTCAAGAAACTTTCTTTAATTTTAGCACAAAAAAACAAGACTTGGAAAAATCCCCTATTTTTTCCAAGTCTCGTGATTAATTTCCTACATAGTCTTTTGCATTTTTTTCTGTTACTGGTAAATAAGGCAAATAAATAATTTGTTGCTTTCCTCCTAAAACACTCGTCTTTTGTTTTAAAGAAAGATCAGCAGCTAATTCTCCCATGGTCTTAGCTTGCCCGACTTTATTGTTATACACTGTGCCTAAAATTTTTCCATCTAACACGGCTTTAATTCCTTCATCTGTTCCGTCAATGCCAAAAAAAGCCGGAACACTAGCAGCACTTTGATTTAAAGAAGTGTACGCATCAATAGCGCCTAAAGCCATATCGTCGTTATTGCTTAAGACAATTTCAATATTATTTTGGTGTTGACGAATCAACTGGGTCATTCGATTTTCTCCTTGAGCTCGATTCCAATTAGCAATTCCATAGCCTAATTTTTCCAGTTTAATGCCTTTATTCATTAAGGTATTTACTGCTTCTTCAGTACGTAAAATAGCGTCTTGGTGCCCAGGTTCTCCTTCTAAAACCACATATTGAATAATCCCATCATTATTTTTATCTAATTGGGGATGGTTTAAAAGAGCTTTTGCAATGACTTCTCCTTGAAGTTTTCCAGACTCTCTCGCATCTCCGCCAACATAAAAAAGTTTGTTCCACAAGGCTAAATCTTCAGCCACTGGTTCTCGGTTAAAAAAGATAATAGGAACATTATGTTTTTTTCCTAAATAAATAATTTCTGAAGGATCCGTCCGATCAACTAAATTCACACATAATACATTGCACCCAGCATTGATCATTTCTTCCACTTGATTATTTTGTTGTCTTTGCGAATTTTTAGCATCTCTAATGGTGACTAAAGTGGAAACATTCCGTTTATCTCCAATTTTTTCCACTTCTTTTTCAAAACGATTGGTCAGCTCTGTAATAAAAGAATCATTTTGATCATAATAAGAGACACCTACATAAATTTGATTTTTAACCGTTTCTTCTTGTTTTTTACAGGCACCTAAGGAAAATAATATTCCGAGAGAAAAACAAAGCATTAATTTTCGTTTCATATTTTTCCTTTCTAGCTACAGCTGGTTCATCATAAAGAGCAAGTCTTGATTTTCTTTTAAATACAGTTCATCTTTTTTTAATACAGAAAAAGAAATCGTTACTTTTTCCCTTTCTCCAAAAGGATGACTTAAACTTTTTTCCATATTAACGACACTTTTATACCCTAAGTTAAACTCATCTGGAATAACTAAAGAACGAAGCCCTTCATGATCTAAAAGATACATGGCTTCAGTAGAATGACCAATTCCATAAGCTAAGGCTCCTTTTAAATTATTATTTAAAGAAGCATTTCCTAAAAAAACAGAACTAGCATCGTCAAAAGCAATCATAAAATTAACCTTAGACAAATTTAAAAACATACTTTCTGAATCGTCAATATTAGAAGGAATTTCCCAAGAAATTTCCCCACCATAAGAAGCAATGGTTTCTTTAAATCCTTCCATAGCTTTTTCAATACTTGGAGTTTTATTTTTGCCTAAGAGTCCAATGGTTTTTCCCGTCAAATGTCCCTCATAATCTTGAATCAGCTCATTTCCTAAAGCTTGCCCCATACTATAAAAATCAGGAGTTAACACTTTAGCCGTTTCTTTTGTGGCATTATTAATAAATAAAACCGGAACATCACTGGTGACTTCAGCTAGTTTTTTTTCATCAAGATCTACTAAACTCTGACAAATAATTCCTTTAGCGCCATTTTTTATTTCTTGTTGAATAATTTCCAACTGCTTTTCCCCGGTTAAATTTTCCGGGGTATCAGAAATTAAAAGATCTAAATGATGATCCTTAGCTCCAGCTTTTAAGCCTTGCTTTAAAGCAGTCCACTGACTAGCGTCAGAATCGGGAATCACTACGGCGACTTTTCCTAAAGAAGAAGGGGAGCTATTTAACATGAGAAAAGCTAGAATGACTCCTATAATTCCTAAGAGAATTTCCATAACAATAAAAATTTTATTACCTTTATTTTTAAGGCGTCCCATCTTTTCTTTCAATCACATCCCCTCCTCCATAATGGTAACCTTGTTCAATGATTTGTTGATTTTCCTTAGTAAAAGGCAACGCTGGAACAACAATGGTGACTTTAGTTCCTTCATCTAATTGACTTTCAATGTGTAACCCGTACTCTTGACCAAAGAAAATTTTTAAACGTTGATCCACATTGACTAAGCCTACACCAGAACCTAATTTTTGCGCTTTATCAGAGTCCGTTAAAATAAATTCTAACTGTTCTTCACTAATTCCCATTCCATTATCCGCTACAGTTAAATAAATTTTTCCTTCATGAAGTTTTCCCGTAATGGTAATTTCATTGTCTTCATCAAAATCATTAATCCCATAATTTAAACTATTTTCTAAAATGGGTTGTAAGACTAATTTCACCATACAATAGTCATAAACATCTTCTTCAATATTAAAGACCACGGTAATTTTTTCTTTATAGCGAGCCTTTTGAATGTTCATATAACTTTTAGCGTGTTGCACTTCATCTCGAACAGAAATAATCGTCTTACCTTTAGATAAACTAATTCGAAACAGTTTGGCTAATTGTGTAACCATGAAAACAGCCTTATCATTTTGCTTTCCTTCAATCATCCAAGTAATAGATTCTAAAGTATTGTATAAAAAGTGAGGATTAATTTGGCTTTGGAGAACATCTAATTCATTTTTTCGTCGTTCATTGTGTTCTTTAATCACCTCTTTCATTAAGCTGTCATTTTCTTCATAAGAATCTTGAATACTTTTACCTAAATGACGAATCTCTGAAGAACCCCCAATATAAATTTGTGGATTTTCTCCTGATTCATAAGCTTGAACAGAAGTGTTTAAGCGTTTTAAAGGCCGAGTAATGCGTAAAGAAATAAGCCGATTGACCCCTAGTAAAACCATGGCCATCATGACTACATAAAGAGCAATAAAAAGACCTACTTTAAACCGATCCGATAAAAAAGTTGTCTCAGGAATAACTCCCACTAATTTCCAACCAGTATAACTAATATCTCGGAGTAAGACTTTTCGCCTTTTCCCATTAAAATATTCATTATGACTGCCTTCTGAATAAGTGGCGATTTTTTGGTTATTTTCTGTGGCTAAATTATTTTCCAATTGAAAATATTTCGGATGAAAAATAATTTCTCCTTCCTTATCGCTTAAATAATAATATTTACTTTCATTTTTATTTAGCTGGGTCATCATTTGAGAAATTTCATCATAATTCATATCAACTAGTAAGACCCCTTTTTCCGTTTGCCCATGGTAATTAATTTCCACAGCACGACTTAAAGAGATGACCCATCGATATTGTTTCGTTCCATCATCAAAAAGATTTTGAATATGAGGGGTGGAAAAATGAATATTTTCCACTTTACTTAAGGCATCTTTAAACCACCCTTGACTCGTTACATCTGGTGCTTCTTTTTGGGTGGCAATGGGCTCTGCCATAAGCAAACTACCTGCTTCATTATAAATAGCAATATTAGACAAATTATTTTTATTACTTTCATACAATAAATTTATTTTATCGTGAATATCTTCTGAGGAAAGAGAAAAATCAGTTTCTTTCACGACGTTATAATAGGCTGTATCAGAAATTTGGCGCATGCTCATGAGATAATTTTCCAACTGATCTCTGGCTTGTTCTACCATTTCTTCTGTGGTGGTTACTTCTTTTTCCCGATACAAAGAAGAAAATTTCATATAAAGTAAAATTCCCGTAATTAACGTCACCACAATGGATAAAATCGTAAAGGTGGTCATAATAATGGACTGCAAAGACATGGCAGAAAATTTTTTTAAGGCTTCTTTTACTTTATTTTTCACAGCTTATGCCCCGTTCGATACTTCAAAGGCGATAAGCCAAAACGTTTTTTAAACACATAACTAAAATAATTAGGATCTGTATAGCCCACTGCTTGACTAATAATATAGCTTTTTTCATCTGTTTCTAAAAGTAGCCGTGAGGCGTGGTCTAGACGATAATCTGTTAAAAAACTAATAAAAGAAAGACCTGTTTCTTTTTTAAACATGGAAGAAAAATAAGAATTAGAAACCCCTAATTCTTGACACACATCATCTAAAGACAAGGTAGGACTAGCATAATTTTCATGGACATAATTTTTCGCCTTAGAAACTAAAGTTTGATTAGACCGATTTCTCGCTGTGGACAAATTATCATGTAAAGTGAAACTAATATCCAATAACCATTTTTTTAAAGCTTCTTTTTCTAAATCAGGGAGCCAATAATAAAGTTCTTTAATATTTCCCATAAAAGGTTCAAGGTTCAAGTGGTTATTTGCCGAAAAACGATACAATTGTCCAATAAGTTCAGAAATAGCTACTGTATGTTGACTTAAAGACTTAGCAAAAGTTTCTAAATCGGCCATATATTTATCCACGGCTAAAGCAATTTCTGTTTTCGGGCCCACGTGAATTTTTTTAAATAAATCTCCTAAAGCATTTTCGCTGGTTAAACCATATTTTTCCATTTCTTGCGGCGCTACTTCTTTAATATTAATTACATGAGGTGTCCCATAAATTCCTCTATAAGACACTGCCATGCGCCCTGAAGCATATGACTGATCTAATTTTAATAAAGTATCACATACTTGCCCAATGCCCACAGTGACGACGGCTCCTAAAATTTTTAGGACATATTTACAAAACCGCGCACATTCATCAGTTAATTGAGAAATCTGACTTTCTTTTTCCAGTTGGACTAACATAATAGTGTCCCCTAAATAATTAAAGTAAGCCGCTTCAATTTTTTGCTCAAAATATTTTTTGGCTTCCTTTTGTACAGAGGTCCCTAAAAACATGGGATTAATTCCTTCTGGTACTTTAGATAAAGAAGTGTGTAAAACAAAGCAACAAAAATAAGGTCCCGTAAAATTAATTTGATAGTTTTTTAAATATTTTGGTAAGTCTTCTTCTTTTACTTTTCCTTCCAGTAAGGTGGAGTAAAAGTTGGCTTGAATTAAAGGTAGGGACTGTTCGTAATATTCTTTTAAATTTTCCATATTACGACTTTCATTTAACTCTTGATCAATTTTTAATTTTAATTGGGAGAATACTTCCGTTAATTCAGTGGCACTAGCTGGTTTTAAAAGATATTCTCCTACTTTTAAACGTAAGGCTTCTTTAGCGTATTCAAATTCATCAAAACCAGAAAAAATTATAATTTTCGTCGCCGGATAATCTTTTTTCACGTGAGAAATAAGTTCAAAACCGTCCATTCGCGGCATTTTAATATCCGTCATCACTACATCCACGGGATTTTCTTCCATTATTTCTAAAGCCTCAATCCCATTTGTCGCCGTTCCAATAACTGAAAAACCTAATGCTTCCCAATTTATTTTTTGGCGAATAACTTGTAACACATCTTCTTCATCATCCACTAATAGCAAGGTATAATTTTTCATTGACAAAACCCCATATGTATTTTAAATTCTCGCTTCTCATGCGCTTTCATTATACAACACTCCTTGGAAACAAAAATTAAATTTTTCCCATAATTAAAAAGTCCTTTATAAAAAATATGGAAACACAAAAAAAGAGTTGGACCACCATGGTCCAACTCTTAAAAGATTTCTTTTTATTTCTTTTGAACATATTTCAAGCAGTCTAAAGTTACGGCTACTAAAATAATAATTCCAGAGAAAACAAATTGAAGGTTAGTATCAATCCCTAAAATAGTTAAGGCATAAGTTAAGGCAGTGAAAATAGTTACCCCAACAACAACCCCGGAGATTTTACCAATCCCACCAGTGAAAGAAACGCCCCCAACCACACAGGCTGCAATAGCATTCATTTCCCAACCTTGACCATAAGCAGCAGAACCGGAACCAACCATCCGCGCTGTTTCTAACCAAGAACCAAAGCCGTATAAAATACCAGCTAAAATAAAGGCGCCTAAGGTTACAGCAAAAACAGAAATCCCAGATACTGCAGCGGCTTCAGGGTTACCACCAACAGCGTATAAATTTTTACCAAACGTTGTTTTGTTCCAAATAAACCATACAATAATAATCGCTGCAATGGCCCATAAAATAATAGTTGGGAAACCATTTAATTTAGGAATAATCATATTTGGAATAGCAGGATCAATGGCACCAAAGGAAACCCCTTTAGTAGCATAAGTCACTAAACCAAAGATAATTAATGTGTTAGCCATGGTAGAAATAAATGGATGCATGGAGAATTTCGCAGTGAAAAATCCGGCAATGGTTGTGAAAATAGTTGATAAAACAACACAGACAACTAACGCTAGAATTACTCTGCCCCATAAAGACATGCCAGTGAAATCAAAAA
>CAMJVA010000011.1 GCA_946409145.1 uncultured Enterococcus sp.
CATCCATGGCATAAGCTGTCATCCATTTCATCATTCCTCGGTCATGGTAGCTGTTGTAATCAGAAAATTTTTTCGGACTTTTCCCCATTTTCTAATCCCCCCATTCCTCCAGCATGACCTCCCACTAGGCTGCTTCTTTCAATGGCTCTGGCTCCTTTTAGTAAGGAATTGGCATGAACGATACTTTTAAAGCCATATTTTTGACGAATTTTATCCACCACATAGTCTAATTCTATTTTTTTCAGTTCTTCTTTAGGATCAGAAAAAAGGTCAAATTGAATTCCTGTGGAAATAATTAAATCGCCACAACTTACGCCTACTTGTCGTACAGGTTGTCCGTGATAATTTTTCCGAAAGAGCCTTAATAAAATTTGAGCGATTTTTAAAGAAGAATGAGTAGGCGTCGTCCGTTCTTGTTTTGAAAAACCAGTACGCCCATTTTCCATAACCCCCATACTAAAGCCAATAAACAAAGAAAAAACTTGTCCTTGATAACCTTTTTTTCTTAAACGCGTCCCTATTTGATCAGCCATTTCAAAAATTAACACTTCAATTTCTAAAGCTTCTGTGTAGTCTCTTGGAAGCACTTGGGAATTTCCTAAAGAATTAGATTTTGGGAGAACACTATCCCCTAAAAAACTGCGATCAATTCCCCAAGCATGAGCGTAAAGTTGCGCTCCTAAAAGGCCAAGACGATCTTTTAACATAAAATAATTACTTTGAGCCAAATGATACACACTATCGATTCCAAAATAATTTAATTTTTTAGCGGTTTTGCGACCAATTCCCCAAAAATCAGTTAATTTAGGAATTTGCCAAATTTTTTCTGGTACATTTTCATATTGCCAATAAGCCGTGTGATCGTGATTTTTTTTCGCCTCATTATCTAGGGCTAATTTGGCTAGTAAGGGATTATCCCCTATACCTACTGCCGTGTAAATTTTGGTTTGTTCATAGACATCTTTTTTGATTATTTGCGCCAATTCATAAGCATTTTTTACTTTAAATAAAGTTAAAGCATCGGTGACATCTAAAAAACTTTCATCGACACTATACACATGATGATTTTTTTCATCACAATAATTTTTATAAATGTTATTAATTTTTTGATTCATTTCCATATAAAGCTTCATTCTCGGGGGCACAATTTTTAACTCTTTAGGATAAGGAAAGGGTAAATCACGAGCTCTGGAAACATTAGTAATCCCATAGCGCTTTTTAGCCTCAGGGGAAGAGGCTAAAATTAATCCAGAACCTTCTTCACTTTGATTGTCACTGGGATAACTCATGACGACTAAAGGAGTACTTAAAGCATCCCAGCCGTGAAGTGCACATTCCACTGAAGCGTAAAAAGAACGACAATCAATACATAAAATATCCCTTCTTGGTTCCAATGCATAATTAAAATGAAGATTTTCCATTTTAAATCCTCCCTTCACAAAAATTATACGAACGTACATTCTATTTGTAAAGAGAACAAAAAATAATATTTAAAAAGTTGGGGATAAAATGCTTACTAAATAAGAGAGTGAAACATCCTTATGTCCCACTCTCTTACCTTATTTTTAAATAAAAATTATTTATTGGAAATTTTTCAAACCCACACCTAATTTGTTCACGCGGAAAACCACGTCGTCTTCTAGACCATAACCTAATTTTCCAGCAAAAATACTATCATTGGCTTTTTCTTTCACAAAGTCGCAAAAAACATCAATGTTTTCTAATAAATTAGTTTGTCCTTGTTGTTGCCACAATAAAACTTTTTTCGCTCCAAAGACAAAAAATTGTTTCGCGTTTTCTTCTTTGAAACTAGAGAAACTAAAGTCCGATCCTCCTGGTTCTCCATTTAATAAATGGTAAATATAACACAATCCCCATAAAATTTGGGTAGAAACTACCACATAGCCTCCTACACCAGCTAAAGTAAATTCTCCTAAATTATAATAATTGTCGTCAAAATCATTATCGGAAAACCAAATAGGATAGGACCAAATATTCTTCTTTTTTTCGGCAATAATTCTTTCCCCTAATTTTTCAGCCGTTTCTTCTTCTTGACCAAATAAAATCCATAAATTTTGTAAAGAAACACTAGCGGCTTCTTTTTTGTTCCCAGTTAAAAAACTAAATTTTTCTAATTTTAAAAAACTCTCCGAAAAATCTCCCAGTTCTTCTTCAAATAAAATTTCATCTTGCCAAAAAGCAATTTGTCCTTGTTGATTTTTTTCGCTATTTTCTAATGCATTATACTCTCCCACTGTTAAATGAGTTTTAATGCCTCGAAGATAAAATTTATCTGGTAAAAAACTTCCTACTTTTCCAGAAAAAACACTTAATAAATATAAATTTTCTTCCTCTTCTTGATGATTAGCTAACATGAGTAATAAACCATTCACAGGAGAGGTCGCACTGACACTTTCTGTTAAAAAATTTAAGCCTACAAATTCTTTAACTTTAAGCCACGCTTTAAATTCTTCTCTTTCCACCATTTTTCCACCTTTACGTTTTTCTTCATGATACGCGAAGTTTTCTCATAAGAAAAGTTTCATGAACTGAAAAAAGCTGAAGGCACACATTTGCACCTTCAGCTACTTTCTTTTGGCTATTTTTTGATTACGCTTCTTTTAATTTGTGTTTGGCGTCAAAGAAAATAGGTAAATTCACTCGTTGACTAATGGAACGAGCCACAAAGTAAGCTAAGCTATAATCAATTAAGGAGTGAATAAGACCCCCAAGACCCATGAGTAAAATAATAGAAACAAAATATCCTTGAGTATAATAAGCTTCTCCTAAATTACCCGCACTAAAGAAGATACTAACTACACCTAATTCTAAAATACTGTGAATAAGACCAATGAATACATTAAACACCATAAATTTTTTCATACTTAAAACAATTTCAGGCTGTTTTTGTAAAATAAACGCTCCTAAAAAAGCAAAAACCACATGACTTAAAGCACGCAAGGCAATAATGACGGGCATTCCTGTAAGTAAAAAACCTAAGGCTGTTCCAAGAGCTACGGCCACCGCTGAAAATGGGGAAATAAACATGGCTAAAAATACAGGTACGTGAGATGCTAAAGTAAAACTAGCTGGACCAATAACAATTTTTGGCATTACTTGGGGAATAATAATTCCTAAAGCAATTAAAAGCGCTGAGGCAGTGAGGTGTTGCATAGAATTTTTTTTCATAGAAATTCTCCTTTAACTATATAAAACTTTTTATTTTTTAACCTGTCAAGACATCTTGGTTGAGTATAACTTTTTTTACATTAGGTGTCAAGACACTATGGTTTTAAAAAAATTCTAGCAATGAAAAAACTTAGAAAAATGAGTCCTTTTCACTCATCTTTCTAAGTTTTTTATTTTTCTTCTTCTAAGGCATTACTTAATGTAGCAAATTCTTCAATGGATAAACTTTCTCCTCGACGACTAGGAGCAATCTCCGCTGTTTCTAAACTTTTAGTGAGCCACTCTCTCACTTCTGGTGTTTTTCCATAAAGAGCGAGTAAATTATTCCACAAGGTTTTTCTTCTAAGTTGAAAAGCACCTCGCACTAATTTGAAAAATTCTTTTTCATTTAAAACAGACACCAGAGGCTCTGACCTTTTTTCTAAAGATAAAATGGCTGAATCCACATTTGGCTGAGGCATAAAAACAGTTCTTGGAACAATAAAGGCAATTTTTGTAGACATATAATATTGCACGGCAATGGACAAAGAACCATAGGCTTTAGTGTTAGGTTTGGCGGTAATTCTTTCTGCCACTTCTTTTTGCATCATTAAAACAAATTGACTCACGGCTACATTACTTTCTAAAAAGTGCATCATAATGGGTGTGGTAATGTAATAAGGTAAATTTGCCACGACTTTTACTGGTTCATCAGAAAAATAAGTTTTAAAATCTTCTGGCAAATTGCTTTTTAATACATCTTGGTTTAAGACAATCACATTTTTATAAGGTGCTAAGGTTTCTTTTAACACTGGAAGTAAGCGTTGGTCAATTTCATAAGCTAGAACTTTTTTTGCTTTTAAAGCAAGTGCCTCAGTTAAAGCACCAATTCCAGGACCTACTTCCACTACATTATCACTTTCAGTAATATTTCCACATGCTACAATTTTATCTAAAATATTAGGATCACAAATAAAATTTTGGCCCAAACTTTTTTTCGTGCTTAAATTAAATTTTTCCATAATTGCCTTAGTATAACTAGGTGTGGCAATGCGTTTAGTTGTCATTTTTTCCCTCCAGTTGTCCTAAAGCTTCGACTAATTCTTCTTTTGAGATATTAAACATGGCT
Organism: uncultured Enterococcus sp.; assembly: GCA_946409145.1. Lineage (GTDB taxonomy): Bacteria > Bacillota > Bacilli > Lactobacillales > Enterococcaceae > Enterococcus_J. Next base: position 4,298 of record CAMJVA010000011.1, read on the forward strand.
AGGCGTTTTTGAAGTTGCTTTCCATTAGTATAACCAATGCCTAAAATTTCTCCTAATGTTTCTCGTCTTTCTTTGGCATGATCTCCCATAATTAAACCTAATTCTTGTAATTCTTTAAAAGAAATACTGGAAAGAGGCGTTTCAAGAGGCGTCACCACGTTTTTTAAAGCTCTTTTAATCGCTTCGTCTGAAGCATGCTCCACTCCTAAAGAGGCATATTTTTTGCTTCCAGCCCCTTCTTTTCTAGTTAAAAAAGCATGCTTGGCTTCTGGAATTTCTTGCATAATAATTTTGCGAATTTTTTCTCCAGCAAAATCAGGATCCGTAAAGACAATGACGCCGCGCACTTCTTGAGCCAATTGAATTTTTTTTAAAATTTCTTCATTAATGGCAGAGCCAATGGTTTCAATGGTATCCACAGTAAAAATTTCTTTTAACCGTCTCGTATCATCTCTTCCTTCGACTACAATAATTTCTTGAATGGCTTCTTTTTCCATTACATAATCCCTTCTAAAGAAAATAATTCACAGGTATTGTGGAACGTTTGATTGGCTAAGGTTTCAAAAGGAATGTCTCTTAATTGAGCAATTTCTTTGGCTGTGTAAAAAGTATAGCCTGGTTCATTTCTTTTTCCTCTAAAAGGAACAGGGGCTAAATAAGGGGCATCTGTTTCCACTAAGAGTTTATCTAGTGGCACCACTTTAGCTGCTTCTTTCACATCTAAGGCTTTTTTAAAAGTAACCACTCCAGAAAAGGAAATATGCATTCCAAGGTCAAGAAATTTTTTCACCTCTTCACTACTTCCGGAAAAACTGTGCATAATGCCGCCTATATCTCTAATATCTTCTTCTTTTAAAATTTTATACGTATCTTCTAAAGCATCTCTTGTGTGAATAGAAATAGGCAAATGAAATTCTTTAGCAATCGCAATTTGTCGGCGAAAAATTTTTGCTTGCACTTCTTTTGGGTCTTCCATCCAATAATAATCTAAACCAATTTCTCCAAGTGCAACGACTTTTTCATCGCCTAAATGAGCATATAAATATTTTTCCACTTCTTTGTCGTAATTTCCAGCTTCTGTAGGATGCCAACCAATAATGGAAAAAATATTTTCGTAAGTATTTTTAAGCTGCAAACTTTTTTCAATCGTCGGATAATCAAACCCAACGACTGCCATGTGTGTCACTCCCAGTTCTTTCGCACGCAAGATTGTTTCTGGAATATCATCATTAAATTGTTCAGCATTTAAATGTGTATGACTATCAAAAAGCATAAGTTCTCCTTTCAGCAAACAACGTTCAGTCTTTTGAGGATAAATGATTTAAAAACCGCACCTTCCTAACAAAAGTTAGAAAAAGTCCGGTTTCTAAATTCACCTCTAATTAACCAATAATAGCGCCATTAGGCATTTCTTTTGGTGCTTTTACAATGGAAAGTTTGCCATCACTTTCTGCTGATAAAATCATTCCTTGAGAAATTTCTCCTCTGATTTTTCTTGGAGCAAGGTTTGCTACAATGACTACTTTTTCTCCCACTAAACTAGCAGGATCTGAATAAAATTCAGCTACACCACTTAAAATTTGCCGATCTTGATTGTCTCCAGCATTTAAGCGGAATTTTAATAATTTGTCAGCACCTTTTACTTTTTCACAGTGAATCACTTCAGCTACTTTTAATTCCACACCATCAAATTGGTCAAAAGAAATTTTTTCTTTCGTTAAATTTAATTCTGTTTCTTCTGGTTGCCATTTCACTGCAGGGGTTTTTGCTGTTTCACTCATTTTCTTTTGTAAGTAAGCAACTTCCACTTCTGGATCAAGACGTGGGAAAATTGGTGTTCCTTTACTTACTACTTTAATACCTTCAGGAAATTCTCCAAAGCGTAAATCCACTAAAGACATATTTTGTTCATCTAGTCCTAGTTGTTGGAAAATTAATTTTGGTGTTTGAGTCATAACCGGTTGAAGTAAAATAGCCACAATTCTTAAGGTTTCTGCTAAATGCACCATAACAGAATCTAGTTCTGCTTTTTTCTCTGGATCTTTGGCTAAAACCCAAGGCTGTGTTTCATCAATATATTTATTGGCTCGAGAAATTAACGTCCACACTTCAGAAAGTGCTGTATTAAAGGACATTTTATCCATGGCTTCATGGTATTTTCCAATGACGTTAGCCGCTGTTGAAGATAATTCTGAATCAAATTCAGTCACAAAAGAAGCATATTTTGGCACGTTACCTTCACAATATTTATTAATCATCGCAATGGTTCTATTTAACAGATTGCCTAAATCATTGGCTAAATCAAAGTTCACCCGATTAATAAAATCTTCTGGAGTAAAAACCCCATCAGAGCCAAAAGGAACAGCTCTTAATAAGTAGTAACGTAAAGCATCTAAACCATAACGTTCCACTAAAATTTCTGGATAAACGACATTTCCTTTGGACTTAGACATTTTTCCGTCTTTCATGAGTAACCAACCATGACCAAAGATTTTTTCTGGTAGAGGAAGGTCTAAAGCCATTAACATAATTGGCCAATAAATCGCATGGAAGCGAACAATTTCTTTTCCGACCATATGCACATTAGCTGGCCAGAATTTTTCAAATAATTCTGGATGATCACTATTGTAACCAAGAGCTGTAATATAGTTACTTAAAGCATCAATCCAAACATAAATCACGTGTTTAGGATTGCTTAATACAGGAATTCCCCATGTAAATGATGTTCTGGTCACTGACAAATCTTCTAAACCTGGTTTAATGAAATTATTAATCATTTCATTTTTCCGAGATTCTGGTTGAATAAAATCAGGATGTTCATCATAATATTTCAACAAGCGATCTGCATATTTTGACATACGGAAAAAGTACGTTTCTTCTTTGACTAATTGTACTTCGTGACCAGAAGGCGCAATACCTCCAATCACTTTTCCTTTTTCATCTTTAAAGACTTCTTTTAGTTGCGTTTCAGTGAAAAATTCTTCATCATCTACTGAATACCAACCTTCATATTCTCCAAGATAAATATCTCCTTGAGCTAAAAGACGTTCAAAAATAGCTTGGACAGCTTTTTTATGTCCTTCATCGGTGGTTCTAATAAAGTCATCGTAACTAATGTCTAGGGTTTTCCACAATTTTTTAATGTCAACAGCCATGGAATCCACATATTCTTGAGGAGTAACGCCTTCTTTTTTAGCTTTCGTTTCAATTTTTTGCCCGTGTTCGTCCATCCCTGTTAAATAAAAAACATCAAAACCCATGAAGCGTTTGTAACGTGCTAGTGCATCACAAGCAATGGTGGTATAGGAATTACCAATATGTAATTTTCCACTAGGATAATAAATCGGGGTTGTTAAATAAAATGTTTGTTTTTCAGTCACGAAAAACCCTCCTAAAATCTTTCTAGAAAAATAGTCGAAAAAGTTTTCTTGTTTTTCTCATTAATAGTTTAAAGTATAGCATAATTCTTTTACTCTGGCTTGATTTATTCCATTAAATCCGACCTAATTCTTGAAGTTTTTCTTTAATGTCATTTAAAACAATTTCTCTGTCTTGCTCATTTTCCATAAAATCATACTTATCTCCATTAATTTTCATTTTTGGAGAATAATCATAGTCTTCATACCATTTTTTATAACGCTCATTTAATTCTTTGTAATAGTCAAAAAGTGTCTCATCATAGGTGAGTTGTTCATAATTTCGACCTCTTTTTTTAATTCTTTTTAACATGGTTTCTAAAGAAACTTCAATATGCACTAACAAATCTGGCGCTTTTTTTGGTGCAGCATATTGAATTTCTTCTAGCATATTTTCTAACAATTTATCGTAAACTTCTACTTCTGTTTCTGTCGCCCGACCCATTTCAGCATTCATGTGAAAAAATAAAGAATCTTCATAAATGGAACGATCTAAAACATTGTTGTCGTCTTTCAACGCTTTTTTTATACTAGCAAAGCGCGTATTTAAAAAGAAAATTTGTAATAAAAACGCGTATTGTTGTGGATCAGAATAAAATAAGGGCAACACAGGATTGTCATCGACACTTTCATAAAAAGCTTGTGTCTTTAACTCTTTCGCTAAAAGAGTTGTTAAGGAAGATTTTCCTGAGCCAATAGTCCCTGAAGTAATAATCAAAATTTCCATCGCCTTCCTTCTATTTATCTAAGGTATTATAGCAAACCTCCAAGTTATTTCCCAGATAAGTCTCATTAAAAAACATCAGAAAAATTTGAGCAGGATTTCATTTTTACTGATTTTACTTAATAAATTGGTTTTTCAGAATTTTTTTTGCTAGAATAAAACTAACTAGAGGCGATGAAAGTAGGCGCAAACATGAAAAATTTTGCCACAAAGGAAGAAGAAAAATATTATTATAATCATTTAGCCACAGAAGAAGAATTTTTAAATTGGTATCACACACAAGATTTACCTGAATATGATGCTCCTTCTTTAACGGTGGATGATGTCCTTTTATGCTACAACAAAAAAGAAGATGCCTTAAAAGTTTTGTTAATTCAAAGAAACACACATCCTTTTAAAGATTCTTGGGCTTTACCTGGGGGATTTGTGGAAAAAGGCGAATCTTGTGAAATGAGTTGTTTAAGAGAAACAAAAGAAGAAACTGGCGTAGAAATTACTAAAGATCAAATTCAACAACTCCACGCTTTTTCTGATCCTCACCGGGATCCTCGGGGCTGGGTGGTTACTGTCAGTTATTTAGCGTTTATTGGGGAAGAACCATTAACTGCTGGAGACGATGCAAAACTTGCCCGTTGGTTTAACATTGAACGAGTGAATAATGAACTTTATTTAACCAGTGAAAAAGTAAAAATTGTCTTAGATCTTAAAACAGGAAAAGCCAAAGGACCAGATCGTTTAGCTTTTGACCATCATTTAATTATTTGGACTGCTTTTTTGAAAGTGTTAAATCAAATGGAACACGATCCAAAAATTCTCCAAGTTTTAGGGGATGAATTTACAATTACTGAAGCTAGAAAAGTGTTTGCGAAATTCTTAGGTTTGGATTTTAAAGCCATTGACCATTCTAATTTCAAAAAAGCCATGCTTCGTTATTTAGTGGAGGTTGGGGAACGTCCTGTGGGAATTGGCCGTCCTTCAAAAATTTATCAATTAGAAGAAAGTGTTTTACAAAAAAATAAAATTCAAAACTAGACAATTCAAAACCAAAGAAATTTCAAGAACAAAAAAAGAACTTCCTAAAAAAATTTAGGAAGTTCTTTTTTATTTAGTCCTCATTTTAATTTTAAAAATTATGAGCGATCTTTTCTGGCTCTTAAAGCTGACAAAATCGAAACCGTGTCCACCACTTCTTGTAAAGCTGCTCCAATTAAAGTAGGAATAGCTCCTGTAGCAGCAATTAACATTAACACAACGCAAATAGCTAAACCAATTAAAACAGACTCTCGGGCAATTCTCATGGTGTCTTGAGAAATTTTTATAGCTTCTTTCACTGGTGTCAAACTATCTTTTAAAATCACCGCCGAAGCACTTTCACTGGCTGCAGTGTCTCCATGAGCTCCCATGGCAATGCCCACATCAGAAATAGCTAAGGCTGGAGCATCATTCACTCCATCTCCTACCATAATCACCGGACGTGCATCTTCTGGTTGGTTTTTCAAAGTAGAAATTTTTTCTTCTGGTAAGCAGTTTGCATGAACTTGGGTAATTCCCACTTCAGAAGCAATGGTTTTGGCAATAGCTTCTTGGTCTCCTGTGAGCATTAAAATATTTTTAACTCCTAATTCTTTTAAACCAGTGATGGTTTCTCTTGCTTCTTTTCTGATTACATCATGGAAAGTAATGTAACCAACATAAGTATCATTAATCGCTACAAAAACCGCTGTTTGATTTTCCATTTTCACTTTGTCCGGCTCTTTTAAAATAAAATCTTTTTTTCCCACTTTTACTGTTTGTCCTTCAATGGTGCCAATAATTCCTTGACCTGTTATTTCTTTTAAATGAGTCACTGGTAAAAGAGTGAGTTCTTGTTTTTGTCCAGCAATTACTAGAGAGCGGGCTAAAATATGAGTAGAATTTTGCTCAGCAGAAGCCACATATTGTAATACTTTTTCTTTTGAAAATGTCTCATTCACTAAATTAATTTTATCCATTGCTAATTGTCCTTTAGTTAAGGTACCGGTTTTATCAAAAGCAACGGTTTTTCCCTTAGCTAATTTTTCCAAAGTGGTGCCGGTTTTTACAATAATTCCGTGGCGAGAAGAGCGACTCATTCCAGCGACTAAAGCTACTGGAGCCGCTAAAATTAATGGACAAGGAGAAGCCACAACTAACACTTGGGCAAATCGCACTGGATCTTTTGAAACAAACCAAGCCACTCCCCCAATTAAATAAGCGGCGATTGTAAAAGGTACGGCATATTTATCTGCTAATCTAACAAAGTGAGCTGGTTTTGCTTTAGATTCTTTAACTAGTTTTACTAAGGTTTGGTATTGACTATCACTGGCTTTTTTAATGACTCGTAAATATAAAGCAACATCACCATTCACTGAGCCAGACATAATTAAGTCACCAATTTTTTTCTCCACTGGACGACTTTCACCTGTTAAAGAAGATTCATCTACTTCACCTAGTCCTTTTTCCAAATGTCCATCTACTGGCACCACTTCTCCAGGTTTAACAATAATTAAATCCCCAACTTGCACTTTTTCTGCTAAAATATCTTCCATTTTTTCATGGGAAATTCGATGAGCGGTCACTGGAGTATTTTTTAATAAAGCACTTAATTCTCGTCCCGCTTCTTTTGTGGCATAATCTTCTAGACTGTCTCCTCCTGTGAGCATAATTAAAACGACTAAACTCGCCCAATATTCTCCCACAAAAAGTGTGGCCACAATGGCGGTAATCGCTAAAATATCCACACCGTATTTTCCAGATTTCAATGTTTTAATCATAGCAATAAACATGGAAATTGTGGTGAGTCCTCCAATGATTAAAATAAGCCAAAAAGCAATTTTTCCTTGATGAAAAATAAACTCAGCAATCAGTGCAATAATTCCTACAACAATGGTCATTAAAAACTTAGAAAAATTTCCTATTTTTTTCATTAATAACCTCTCCCTCTATCTTTTAATTTATAATATCTCTAATTAACTTTCGTATAAATAGTAACATCATTTTTAAAATTCATGATAAATAAAGGCCTAAATAAGAAAGATAATCAATTAGCAAAGATTAATTGATAATAGTTATCAGTTATTGAGAAATAAAAAAACCAGAAAAGTAGTCGCTAAAAGCTACTTTTCTGGTTTTTTTAAATAGTTTCTGGATCTCTTTTTTCCCATTCTTCAGAGTAAAAACTTGGATCAATTTTATAGGTTAAGGAAGATTTTTCTCCTAAAAAGGTTGTTAAACTTTCATCAATTTTTAGCCAACCTCGCCAGCCTAAATGAATAGTGTCTTCCATAAAATAATTTTCTCCAGCATAATCATTTAAATTTAAAATATGCTTAAATCCTTGTTGCTCCAGTTGGAAAGTAATTTTTTTACCAAATTCTTTGAGCATTTCTTGGGACAAGCCAGTATAATCACTCCATTTTTTATTCACTGGAGGAATAATAAACAAACAGTCAGTATTTTTTTTAGCAAAATTATCTAAAATCAATTCAAAATCACCAAATTCTTTCGAATAGCAGTAATCCAGATTTTTTTGGGAATTTTTTAATTTCCCAATGTCTTTTGCTAAACGATGATGATAAAACTGATCCTTAATGCCAAAATGATTACTTTTTGTTTCTCTTTCTCCTATTTTAAAAGCCAAATGATCTAAGTCAGCAAAATTAAACTGTGGTGGTAAAAGTTTTTCGTCTTTTTCTAAGGTTTTACGATAATTTTTTTTCAAGGATAAAAAGCTAAATAATTCATCTTCTTTAGCGTAGAGATTTCTTGTGAGAGAAAAATAAAGATGAGCATCTTCATTAATTTCTCCTTTTTCAATAGACTCTAAGGTTTCTTTTAAAAAATGATCTTCCTTGACCTTTTTATAAGACAGTAAGCGTCGAGCCAGGTATTTATCTTTTTCTTCCACTGTTTTAAGATTTTCTATCCACTGACTCACTTGTAAAGGAGAATAATAAAAAGCAAAGGAATCTTCTCTTAGTCCTTCTTTTACAAACCATTGAGGAGAAATAATTAATACCGCTTTTTTATTCTCTAAGTTTAAAGCATTCATGCCTAAAAACTGGGTTAAAGACTGAGTTCCTGGTGCACCAAGGAGTAAAGGACGATAGTTTCTTTGATATTTTTCGGCTAAGGCACTGGGATGAAAAGGAGAAAAGCGCGATAATTCTGAAGAACCAAAGAAAGGAATATAGCCTTCTTTTAAAGCATCTTCTTTAATTTTTTCACCTTTAAAAACAGTTGCATCTCCTGAAGAAGCGGCTACTTTTAAAAAATCACTATCTCTAAAATTAGCTTCCCAAGGAATAAATAAAAATAAAAGCAAGGCAAAAAGGGCAACAAGAACCGGTCCAAAAATTTGCCATAACCCTTTTTTCATTAGCCTAAAGCCTCAACTTCAGCAATAATTTTTCCTGGAGTGTTCCAATTTTCTCTTTCCACTTCAGAAACAGGAACGCTAATGCCTAACTGACCTTCCACTTCTACTAATAGTTGCACCATACCTAAAGAGTCTAATAACCCTGTAGCAAATAAATCTAAATTTTCATTTTTCTTTACTTCATCTGTTCCTGTTAAATCTACTAAAATATCTAAAACCACTTCTTTAATTGCCATATTTATCATTTCCTTTCTTTAAAACCATAATTTGTCTAGAAATCCTGAAAAAATTAAAAAACTCACGGCTACCCCTTGAAAAGTAAGAAAAATACTTAAAAGATGAGTTAGGGTATTATGAGGAAGTTTATCCTGATGTTTTTTCTTAAAACGTAACCAAGCATCTGTTAAAACAATCCAAGTAGCATGATAAATTCCGTATAAAATATAGTACCAAGTTAAACCATGCCATATGCCCATGAGTAAAAATAAAGCAAAGTAACCAATATTACTTGCTGTAATACGACTTTTAAACCATTTTTTCTTGAGAATTAAAAACATTAAACGCATATACACAAAATCTCGAAACCAAAAAGATAGGGACATGTGCCAACGATTCCAAAATTCTTTAATATTGGGACTTAAAAAAGGTTTATTAAAGTTAATAGGTGTGTCAATTCCTAAAAAATAACTTGTCCCTGTAGCAAAAAGACTGTATCCTGCAAAGTCAAAGAAAAGATACAAACTATAAACATACATATAGCCTAAAGTCCCTAAGGAAAACGTCCCGCCACTTAAAGCTAATTTACTCATTAAAGGAAGTAAGACACTGCCTAAATAGTAGCCTAAAATAAATTTATACAAAAATCCGAGAAAAATATTCCACGTGCCTTTATTTAAAAAAGTTAAATATTCTTCTTTCGTTAAAGTTTTTCCCCAGTCTTTTTCAAAACGTCGATAACGATCAATGGGTCCAGAAGAAATAGTTGGGAAAAATAAGAGAAATTGAATAAAGTTAACCACGTGATAATTTTTTAAAACGCCGTCTCTTGTTTCCATAATGACTTGGACAGCTTTAAAGGTTAAATAAGAAATTCCCAAAAATCCCAGAAAAGAAACGTCCAAAGAAAATAAAGGAAAAATTTTAGTCAAGGCTAAGGGTAAAATACTTAAAATAACTCCTAAATAAAATATCCCCGTGGCATTTTTTTTCTGCCGATAAGTAAAATAAGCTTTCGTGATTAAAACTTGCCACAAAACATAGCATATTAAAGCGATTCCTTGCTTTAAATGTGGTCCAGCAAAACTAATGACTAAGAAAAATAAAGTCACCAGTGACTCATACCATTTAAAACGAGTGCCCGTCCATAAAAAACGCAAGATAATCGGAATAAACGCCAACAGTAATAAGAAAAAATAAAAGGGGCTTGCATAAGGTGTCATGTAAGGCATCATTAACTGCCTCCATTAACTGTGGCGCTTAAAGATTTTCGATCGACTTTTCCATTAGGTGTTAAAGGAAGTGCTTCGAGGTAAATAAATTGTTTAGGGACCATGTACTCCATTACTTTTTCCCCTAACTCTTTTTTTATTTCTTGCGTTAAGGAAAATTCAGAAGAAGCATTGTTTTTTTCTGGTACAACAAAAGCCACAAGTTGTTGAACTTGAGAGATACCATTGGAACTTTTTTTATATTTGGCTACTGTGCAAGCACTTTTTACTAAGGAAACTTGTCCTAAGTTTTGATCTACATCCTCTAGTTCTAAACGAAAACCGTGAAGTTTCACTTGTAAATCCAATCGACCTTCATACCAAAGTAATCCATTAGAAAAATGACCTTGATCTTTTGTCCGATAATAAGTTTTACCATTTAGCTGAATAAAAGCTTCTTTCGTTTTTGCAGGATTTTCAAAATAACCTTCTGCTACACTAGGACCAGAAATTAAAATCTCGCCACTTTCGCCTTCTTTAACTTGTTCAAGGAACTCATTAACAATGAACACTTCTGTATCTTCTTTTAAAAAGCCAATAGGCAAGCGATTCCCCTTTAAAAAAGTGGGGTTCAGTGCCACTTGTGTAATGGCCACCGTGGTTTCTGTGGGTCCATAGGTGTTAAAAATTCTGGCAGTTGGAAAGGCAGCTTGCAATTTTTTGGCTGTAGTCACGGGAAATTCTTCTCCACAAAATAAAAAAGTTTTTAACTGAGGTAAGTATTTTTCATTAAAAGTTTTTTCTAATAAACAAATTTCCACAAATGAAGGAGTAGATACCCAAACATTTAAGTTTAAAGTAGGTAACTTTTCAAACAATAATTTAAAATTATCAGTGACTTTTTTTTCTAAAGGAACCAAGCATCCCCCTGACACTAAGGCTGGATATAAAGACATGACTGATAAATCAAAAGAAAAAGGCGCTTGAGCTAAAAAGCGCTCTTTACTAGCAGCTAGTAAGTCCTTCATTTCCCAATTCACAAAACTTAATAAATTTCTTTGATTAATTGGTACCCCTTTTGGCAAACCAGTTGTTCCTGAAGTGAAAATAATATAGAAATCTTGTTCTAAAGGAACCTCTGGTAAAGGAATGATTTCTTCTTTAGAAAAAATATTATTTAAGTCAGTTAAGTTTAAGTCGGCCTTTATTTTAGTGCTTGAAAAATCTTCTAAAGCAATGACCAAGGCTGGTTTTGCTTGATCATAAATCATTTCTAAGCGCTCTTTAGGCGTGTGGGCTTCAATGGGAATATACCCATGTCCTGCTTTAACAGCTCCTAAAAAACTAGGCAGCATTTCAAAAGAAAGCTGACCAATAATCATAATCGGCCGCAAAGATAAATTACACTTCAACAAATAACTAGCTAAGCGATTGCTTTTTTCCAAAAGTTCTTTATAAGTATGATCTATCCCATTGTCGTAGCAGACTAATTGGGGTGCTTTTTCTCCCCAAGCGTCTATTTCTTGAATAAGATTGGCTATTTTTTTCATTCATTCACCCTTTTCTTTTAAAATTCGTTATAAATAAAAGTACCTCCACCTACGTGAGAGTAGTGATATAAGTAGAGAAGCATTAATAAAATGAGAAAATAAAAAATACTTTTTCCCCAAAAGGCTAAATTATTTTTTAATTTTCCATGGGTCTTAAAAAATTTTGCTATTTTACTCACCTCAATTTCTTTTTAACTGTGTCATA
>CAMJVA010000012.1 GCA_946409145.1 uncultured Enterococcus sp.
GTCAAGGTAAGGAGGGAATTCCTTCAGCCATTGCCGTAGCTGTTCCTTTAGCCGTTGCTGGACTTGCACTTACTATGATTGTAAGAACCTTGGCTGTGCCAATTGTTCATATTATGGATAAAGCAGCAGAAGAAGGCAACTATCGGAAAATTGAATTATGGCATATTATTGCTATTTTAATGCAAGGGGTTAGAATTGCGTTACCTGCTGCGTTACTATTATTCATTCCAGCGAAAGCCGTTCAAGACTTCCTACAAGCTATGCCTGCTTGGTTAACTGATGGTATGGCTATTGGTGGGGGAATGGTTGTAGCTGTAGGTTATGCCATGGTTATTAATATGATGGCAACAAAAGAAGTATGGCCATTTTTCGCCATTGGTTTTGCTCTAGCAGCTATTTCTGAATTAACTTTAATTGCCCTTGGGGTTATTGCTGTAGCACTTGCTTTAATTTACTTGAATCTTTCTAAATCTGGTGGTTCTGGCTCTGGTAATTCAGGAAGCAACACAGGAGATCCACTGGGAGATATTTTAAACGACTATTAATCTTGAAGGAGGAAAAAGACAATGGCAGAAAAGATTACTTTATCGAAAAAAGATCGTATGTCCGTAGCATGGCGCTCTACCTTCATTCAAGGGTCATGGAACTATGAACGGATGCAAAATGGTGGCTGGTGTTTTGCAATTATTCCAGCGATTAAAAAATTATACAAAACTAAAGAAGACCGTTCCGCAGCTTTAAAACGTCACTTGGAATTCTTTAATACTCACCCTTATATTGCTTCTCCTATTATGGGAGTGACTTTAGCTCTTGAAGAAGAAAGAGCCAATGGTGCTCCTGTTGATGATGTAGCCATTCAAGGGGTAAAAGTAGGGATGATGGGACCTTTAGCTGGTGTGGGAGATCCTGTTTTCTGGTTTACTGTTCGTCCAATGTTAGGGGCTTTAGGGGCTTCTTTAGCCTTAACTGGTAGCATTTTAGGACCCATTTTATTCTTTGTTTTATGGAATGTTATTCGTTGGGCATTTATGTGGTACACGCAAGAATTTGGCTATAAAGCTGGTTCAAAAATCACCGAAGATTTATCTGGTGGTTTGTTGCAAGATGTGACTAAAGGTGCTTCTATTTTAGGGATGTTCGTTTTAGGGGCTTTAGTGGAACGATGGGTGAACGTTAAATTTATTCCTCAAGTTTCTAAGGTTCAATTATCCGATGGGGCTTATATTGACTGGAAAAGTTTACCTGCTGGAACAGAAGGAATTAAACAGGCCATTACTGATTTTGCCAATGGACTATCTTTATCTGATGTCCAAATTAAAACCTTACAAGATAACTTAGATTCCTTAATTCCAGGACTTGCTGCGTTACTTCTAACCCTACTTTGTATGTGGCTCTTGAAGAAAAAAGTTTCTCCAATTATTATTATCTTAGGACTCTTTGTTGTGGGAATTGTGTTCCACTTAATCGGTTTAATGTAAGACCTTTAAGTAAAATGAGACATTAATATTACCTTATTTAAAAAGTCCAAATAAGGAGATGGATTTTTCCGTCTCCTTTTACATAATCTAAGCACTAAAAAATTTTCTTACCAAATAGATGAAGGAGTGATTGCAATGGTCCAATCATTAAACACTAAAGTAGATTTAACAATTAACGCTACCTCGTTTATGGGGTTAAATGACTATGGAAAAATTATGGTAGGAGATAAAGCTTTTGAGTTTTATAATGACCGAGATACAAGAAAATTTATCCAAATTCCCTGGGAGGAAGTGGATTATGTAGTGGCATCAGTGATGTTTAAAGGAAAATGGATTCCCCGCTACGCTATTCAAACGAAAAAAAATGGGACCTATAGTTTTTCTTCTAAAGAACCAAAAAAAGTTTTGCGTGCCATTAGAGAATATGTAGATCCTAATCACATGGTTCAATCTTTAAGTTTTTTCCAAGTGTTAAAAAGAAATTTAGGAAACTTAGGGAAAAAAAGAGTTAAGTAAAGCAAAAAGTTTAGGAAATTTTCCTAAGCTTTTTTTACTTTTTAAAGGACTAGACTTATAATCAAAGAAATAGGGAAATAGAAAGAAGGATTGTTTTGAAAGTTATTCGTCAAATTAAAGTGTATAGCCCCAACTTCTTAGGAGTAAAAGATATTTTACTGGCAGGTGGAAAAATCCTTGCTCTTGAAGATCATTTACAGTTAGACACAAATGTTGCTGTTGAAGAAATAGATGGTACAGGTTTAATTTGTACTCCAGGATTTATTGATTGCCACTTCCATATTTTAGGTGGAGGAGGAGAAGGAGGTTATGAAAACCGTACTCCAGAAGTTCGCTTAAGCCAACTTACTTCAGCTGGGGTGACAACTGTAGTAGGATGCCTTGGAACAGACGGTGTGGGTCGTGATATGACCGCTCTTATTAGTAAAGCGCGAGGATTAGAAAAAGAAGGGGTTTCTACTTATTTGTATGAAGGTTCTTACCGTTTGCCCCTAGATCCTGTAACTGATTCTATTATTAAAGATTTTTTAACGATTGATAAAATTATTGGTATTGGGGAAATTGCTTTATCTGATCACCGTTCTTCCCAACCAACCTTTGAAGAATTTGCTCGGGCTGTTTCTGATTGCCGAGTAGGAGGATTGTTATCAGGAAAAGCGGGAATTGTGAATATTCACCTTGGAAGTGGCAAACAAAAAATCGACTACTTGTGGAAAATTTTAGAAGAAACAGATATTCCTGTTCGTCAATTTTTACCTACCCATGCCAATCGGAATGAAGCATTATTTGCTGAATGTATTCAATTTGCCATTGCTGGTGGAGTGATTGATTTTACTGCTTCAGAAGATCCAGACTTTTGGGAAAGAGAAGACGGGGAAGTTTCTTTTGCTAAGGGCTTAAAACAACTTTTAGCCAGCGGTGCCCCTATTGATTCTTTCACCATGACTTCAGACGGACAAGGCTCTTTACCTCTTTTTGATGAAAATAATAATTTTAAGGGTCTCGGAGTAGGATCTGCTAAATCTTTATTAGTCGCTTTAAAAGACGCGGTTTTCAATCAAGAGATTCCTTTTGAAATTGCTTTAAGAGCCGTGACTGTTAATCCAGCGCGCGTGTTAAAATTAACACAAAAAGGTGAAATTTCTGTAGGAAAAGATGCTGATCTTTGTTTCTTAGACGAAAATACTTTAGATATTGTTACTGTTATTGCTAAAGGCAAAATCATGGTGGAAAATAAAGAAGTAAAAGTTTGGGAAACATTTAAAAATAATTAAAAAATTTTTGCCATAAAAAACCTCTCTGAAATTTGTCAGGGAGGTTTTTGTTCATGTTAAAGGGATTATAAAATTTTTAATCGAAAAATATTATATTTACCAATGATTTACGTCATTTTTATCTGGACATTGTCCAGCAAAACGCGCTAGCTCTTCTAACGCATGCAGTTGAACTAAGGGAAATCACCAAGTTCAACTTGTATCGGTGCAAAATCACTTGCTGAATTCGCGACAAAATTCATCGCTATAATTTCTCAAACGCATTTTGCTTGAGAGCTGAACGAGCTCGTTCAGCATTTCTTATTTAAGCCACTTCTTGTGTGGAAATATTTTTGGAATAATGGTTTTTAAATTGTGTATGATACAGTTTTTCGTAAAGACCATTTTTTCTTAATAATTCATCTTGGGTGCCACTTTCCACAATCTTTCCTTGTTCCATAACGATAATTTTTTTCGCATTTTTAATCGTTGCAAGACGATGGGCAATAACAATAGCAGTGCGATTTTTCATCAACTCATCCATGGCTTTTTGTACATAATATTCTGATAAGGTGTCTAAAGCTGCCGTGGCTTCATCTAAAATAATAATTTGGGGATTTTTTAAAATCACCCGAGCAATAGCCAAGCGTTGTTTTTCTCCACCAGAAAGTTTTACGCCTCGATTACCTACTGGTGTATTATATCCTTCAGGTAAACTCATAATAAAATCATGGAGAAAACTTGCTTTACAAGCGGCAATTAATTCTTCTTCTGTAGCCTCTTTTTTGGCGTAAAGGAGATTTTCTTTAATGGTCGTATTGAGTAAAAAGGATTCTTGAGACACAAAACCAATGTGTTGCCGTAGATATTCAAGAGAAAAATGTTTAATATTTTCTCCATCAATAAAAATTTCTCCAGAACTTGGGGTAATTAGACGAGGAATAAGGTTGGTTAAAGTAGATTTTCCCGCCCCAGAAAGACCAACAATTGCGGTAGTTTCTCCTTTTTCAAATGTTGTAGAAATATTTTTTAAGGTAGTGTTTTTCTCGTAGCCAAAGTTAACTTGATCAAAAACAATTTCTCCTTGAGTAATTTTTCCCTGAGAAATATCATTATTTTCTTCTGGTTTTAAATCTAAATAGGCAAAAATCCGATCAAATAAGGCAAATGAGCGCATGAAATCCACTTGAATATTAGATAGTTGCGTCACTGGAGAGTACATCCGGGACAATAAAGTGGCAAAGGTTAAAATGCCTCCAATGGTCATTTCTCCTTGAATGAATAAATATCCCCCAACTAAATACACTAACATTGGTCCAATGGTGGTAAAAATGGACATGGCCATGCGAAACCAACGTCCGGCTAAAGTTTCTTTAATTTGTAATTGCGTGACTTTTTCATTTACGTGTACAAAATTTTCGTTCGCTTTTTTCTCGTTAGTAAAAAGCTTCATGAGCAAACTTCCTTGAGGGGATAAACTTTCTTGCACGTGAGAATTAAGCTGACTTAATTGTTTTTGACTTTCAGAAGTAATTTTGAAACGTAATTTTCCAACTTTTTTAGTGGGAAAAATAAATAGGGGAATCGTCGCAACACTAATTAAGGCTAAAAGTGGATTTAAATTAAACAAAGCCACTAAACTTGTTCCTAAAATAAAAACACTCGTCATAGCATTAATAATAGTGGTTTGAAAAACTTGTTGAATCCCCTCCACATCACTAGTTAAACGAGTGAGGATTTCTCCATCTTTTAATTCAGCAAAAAAACTTTGCGGCATGCGGGATAACTTATTGTACATATCATTTTTAATGGAAAAAGTAATTTTTTTAGCAATCCACGTACTTAAATATCCTTGCAGGACTCCTAGGAAATTTAAAATAATCGTGGCTAATAAAGAAACACCCACAAACAAAGCCAGTTTTCCTAAATTTTTCTCTGGAAGTGCAACGTCTACAATTTTTTGTGTCAGTAACGCAGGTACTAACCCTAAAGCAGAACTAGATAAAATTAAAACAATCACTGTTAGTAAACGAAAAGGATAAGGTGAAAAATATTTTAAAATACGACTGACAAATGGCCAAGTTAATTGGGGTGGATTTTCCGGTAATTTTTCAAAACGCATGGATCTCATTAAACGTCCCCCTTTAAATTTTAAACAATACTTAGGTACCTATCTATTATAACAAAAAAATATGTTTTTGGAAATAGGAAGGTACCTATGTAATTGACTGTCTTAATAAAATTTTATAAAATAGCTATAAAAGAGGTGAGTCAATGAACCAACAACAATTATATGAATTATTCCAACAAGTAAACCGGCAAATACGACGAGAAATTTTTCAAAATGAAAGTGAAAATCAAAAAAACTCTTTATCTCCTGGACAAGAACGACTTTTAAGAGTGTTAAATCGTCACAGTGGGAAAAGTCAAAAAGAATTAGCAGAAATGATTCGTGTTCGTCCATCATCTTTAAGTGAAGTTTTGAAAAAATTGGAAGAAAAATCTCTTTTAATAAAAAAACAAGATGAAAATGATCGGAGATTCAATGCTTATTTTTTAACTGTTGAAGGAAAAGAATTAGCAGAGCAATTAATCTTCCAACGGAAAAATAAAGGAGCAGAATTTTTCGATGTTTTAACCTTAGAAGAACAAGAAAATTTAGGACAAATTCTAGAAAAACTATCTCAAAATAAGAAAAATTGAAGACGCTTATTCGCTCTCACAAAAATTTTATCCTTTCCTAAAATTAAAATAAAAACCGCAGAAGACTGAAATCTTCTGCGGTTTGTTTCATGTGAAACTTTATTCATCTTCAGGTTCTACAGTTTCCACACTAACTGATTTTCTAGTATGAATGAAACTCATTATTGTTCTGGCAATGGGTTGAATAATAAATGCTTCAGAAATAAAAGCAACAGTGAAGTTTCTTGGCCATTTTTCAAAGTAAGTTAAAAATGGATCAGCGGAAATATGTTGTGTTCCAATCCATGGACCTACAATACTCATTAGAGTACACATGAAAAAGACGTCTCCTAACACTTCAATTGGCATTGTTGCTTTAAAGCTGTTTTGGTTGTCTCCTAAAAAGTAATGAGCTAATTTTCCAGCAGGTTTTTGAATAAGCGTGGCAAAAATAAAAATAGCTAACCACATTAAGGGCATATGGTGGAAAGAATCTAAATAAATATCTAAAGAAAAAGCCGCTTCAAATCCTGTAATAATAGGGGGAATCACATTAACGGACAAAATAGAAATAATGAGTCCAAATAAAATTCCTTCTTTTTTAGTTTGTGGTAATCGTTGTTCAAATTCCAAATTAAAATCCTCCTTAAAATTAACGCAAAAAAAATCAGCAACTGAGCGATGGCCCAGTGCTGATTTTAAATTTGCACCTACATATCTGGAGTTACTATAACATATTTTTTCACGAAAATGTAAGTGGAAATTTCCGAAAACTGTAACTTTTTATTTTTTTGCTTTTTTCGTTAAAAATCTTAAGTAAAAGACAAACAGAATAAGACAAGTAACACATAAAAGAAGCCCTAATTTAAAGCCTTGTGGTAAGAACTTTAAGACTAAAGTATGTTTGCCTTTTGGAATATTTAAAGAGATCAAGGCATCTTTAAATTTATTTACGGGAATTTTTTGGCCATCTAAGTAAGCCGACCATCCTGCATCATAAGGAATAGTGGTAAATAAAGTTTTGGCTTTTTCCGTATTAATAGTGGCAGTGGCTCCATTATTAGTGGTAGTAAAAGGCACTCCGTTTGTTTGAATTTTTTCTGCTGCTTGTTGAAAATTATTTAAGTCTAACAAGACCACTTTTGGGGGCATCAAGGTGACTTTTTCACTGCCATAAAAACTTGCGACAAAATCTACTGTAGTGTCTTCTAAATAATATCCTAAATTATAATACTGTCCGGTAATATTAATTTGGGATTTTTGACTTTGTCCATTTACCGAAATAGTAACGGTGGAACTGCCCAATTCTCCATAATTCATAGGATACAAAGAAAGATAAGCTTGTTTGCCTTTTGGAACAGTTACTTGATAATGAACTTCTTTAGCCACGTTACTAGTTTCTTCTTCATAAGTGACACTATTAGTATTTTGTGTCATGGTCGTATTGTTATATTCTGTGACTAGAGGTTCTGTTAATTGGAAAAATGAGAAATTTGTGCCGGCTAATTGATTAAATAAATTCTCTTGACTGGTTAAATTATCAAATTCCGGAAATTCTAAATCATTTAAAGTAGCATCCGTTAAAACTCCAAGAGAACTGGCGTAAGCATTTTTATAAAGACCATAGTCATTTGCCACAGAAACTTGAGTATAACCGTATTTTAAAGGATCGCTTTTTTGAATATTATATCCAATACCAAAAACGGTATCCATGAGTAAAGTATTATTCGCATAACGAATATTTAAATTCGTACCCTTAGAACGAAAGCCTAAAGTATTTAAAAGAGAAGAGGAATTTCGATTTCGAATGGAAGAAAACATGCTAATACCTGAGTAACCATAATTAAAGCTGTCATTACTAGAGACACCATCGTTATTTTCTAGACGGAAAAATTCATCCTCCCTTGAATCATTGACCAAAGTTGAAATACTAGAATAAGGATTAGTATATAAAGAACGGGAGGCGTAATTCCACTCATCTAAAATGCCTTTCACCATACCACCACCGTTAATTAAGGCTTCAACAACCATGATACCTAAGAGTAAGGTAGAAAAAATATTTTTGGAAAGACCAACAACAGGAACCATACCAAAAATGAGTAGGTAAATGACTAATAAGCAAACGGATAAAACCACCGACCAAATAGAAATATAAGCATATTGATTGCCTAAAAAAACTTTTCCTAAAATAAATCCCAGGCTTAAAAACAGGATAATTCCGGCTAAAATGGGAAAGTCTTTTTTCGTGTACAAGCGAAAACTTCTTAGGGCTAAAGCCACGACTAAAAAGGAAAAAGCAAAGCTATAGCGGAACAAAAACATATTCGGTGCATGCATGCCATGCCAAAATAAATTTAAAGGCACGAAATAAAAACTAGCAATAATAAAGGCGAATAATCCTAAGTAGGCGAGCTTGCTTTTTAAGTTTACTTTTTTTGTCACAAAGTAAAATAAACAAAAAACAAACGGAATTAAGCCAATGTAAATAAAGGGAATGGAGCCATATTTTGTTGTGTCATATACGCCAACCATGTTTTTCATTAAAATATCAAAGGGTCCAGTTGCTGCAGTTTTTAGTTTAGTAATTTCAGTTAGGGTTTCTCCATTAGTTCTCAAATCTAAAACAGTAGGCAAAATAACAATCATAGACGCTCCTCCTGCTAGAAGAGAAGTAATAAAGTAAGCTAAGATTTTTCTTTTAGCCCAAGCCCAATTCACAATTGTACGAGCGACAAAGTAAAGGAAAGAGAAGAGTCCCACCATAAAACCAAAATAAAAATTAGACGTAAATACTAGAAAATAGCTGACAAAAAGTAATGTTGGTTTGCCCCCATCTTGTAGTTTTTCAATACCTAAAATAACTAAAGGCAAGAAAATAAAAGCATCTAACCACATAATAAGTTCAGAATGAGCACAAATAAAACTCATTAAAGCATAAGCTGTAGAAAAAGCGACGGTAATTTTTCCTCCTAATTTAAAGCGCCTAGCATAAAAATAAAAACTACTTCCAGCTAAACCGATTTTAATTAAGGTTAGAAAATAAAGAGCATCAGGCATATATTTATTAGGAAAAAAGATGACTAAAGGGGTTAAAAATCCTCCTAAATAGTAAGAAGCTAAGGCATAAAAATTCAAGCCTAAAGAAGCATTCCAAGTATAAAAAAGTCCTTGCTTTCCAAGTAACATATTCCGGTAACTAGCGTGAAAATTGGAAAACTGAGAAAAGGCGTCAGAAGCTAAAATAGAACGACTTGATCCAGGATAAATTCCTGTGAGTAGATAAATCAGGGCCATGGATAAAAAAGGAAGCAAAAAAGCATAAAAAGGGCCACTTTTCGGGGATAATAATTTATTTTTGAGGGTTACTAGCATAAAATTTCTCCTTATTTCAAACAAGTTTGTTTCTTATTGTTAGTTTAGCATAAGGAAGAGTTTTTATTGTGAATTTATGGGGGATTTTTTTCTTCTCATAAAAATATACGCAAAAAAAATAAAATAGCGCAAAAAAATTCATAAATTTTAAAATTTTAAAAAATTACGTTTTTTTTCTGCCCCTTTTCCTGCAAAACGATAATTTTTTCTTCCTTTATGCTAAAATAGAAACAGTAACATTTGAAATTTATTACTATATAATATGCAAAATAAAGGAAGTGTCCCATGGAAAAAATACGTGGTTTTGAAATTATTTCAGCCTATGAAAATAAAAACATTCATTTACCTCAAAGAGCTACGAAAGACTCGGCTGGGTATGATATTGAAGCAGCAGAAGACGTGGTTATCCCTAGCCTTTTTAAAGCCTTAGAAAAAGGAGAAAGTCAACCACCTGTTTTAGTTCCCACGGGATTAAAAGTTTATATGCCTCAAGAGGAATATTTGATTTTAGTCTCTCGTTCTTCAAACTCCATGAAACGATTTTTATCCATGCCAAATGCCATGGGAATTATTGATGCTGATTATTACAATTCCCCTGCTAATGAAGGGCATCTTTATTTTCAATTTATTAATTTTGGTCTGGAAGATGTGGTGATTAAAAAAGGCGAACGAATTGGTCAAGGGATTTTCCAAAAATATGAACGAACGGATAATGACCAAGCACAAGGAAAACGCACAGGAGGCTTTGGTTCGTCCGGGAAGTAAAGGAGAAATTATGGCAAAAAAAGGAAAGACGGAATTTGTTTGTCAAAATTGTGGGTATAATTCCCCTAAATATTTAGGGCGCTGTCCTAATTGTGGTGCGTGGAATCAAATGGTGGAAGAAATTATTGCCCCGGAAGAAAAAAAGACCATTGGGGGTCTTAAAACCGTCGCCGCTAAAGCCCAACGATTAAAAGAAGTGGATTTAAAGCAACAACCAAGAATCCAAACCAAAATCGGTGAGTTAGATCGGGTTTTAGGCGGAGGTGTGGTTCCAGGTTCTTTAGTTTTAATTGGGGGAGATCCAGGAATTGGTAAATCCACTTTGCTGTTACAAATGTCCGCTCAATTAGCTCAATATGCTGGAAAAGTTTTGTATGTTTCTGGAGAAGAGTCGGCGACGCAAATAAAAATGCGAGCAGAAAGATTAGGAGTGACAGCCGATGATTTTTATTTATATCCAGAAACAGATCTTGGTTTAATTTCTCAAACTATTCAACATCTTTCGCCTAAATTTGTGATTATTGATTCCATTCAAACCATGCAGCATCCAGAAATTACCTCAGCTCAAGGGAGTGTTTCTCAAGTCAGAGAAGTCACGGCGACTTTAATGCAAATTGCTAAAACGAGTCAAATTGCTATTTTTATTGTGGGACACGTGACAAAAGACGGGGCCATTGCTGGTCCAAGAATGTTAGAACATATGGTAGATACAGTTCTTTATTTTGAAGGGGAACGACATCATACTTTTCGGATTTTACGAGGAGTGAAAAACCGGTTTGGCTCCACCAATGAACTAGGAATTTTTGAAATGCAAGAAGGAGGCTTAAGAGAAGTTTTAAATCCTTCTGAAGTATTTTTAGAAGAGCGACTCCAAGGCTCTTCAGGTTCTGCGGTAGTCGTTTCCATGGAAGGTACTCGGCCTATTTTAGTAGAAATTCAAGCACTAGTGACCCCAACTATGTTTGGAAATGCTAGACGAACAGCATCTGGTCTTGATTATAATCGGGTCAGCTTAATTATGGCAGTATTAGAAAAAAGAGCGGGACTTCTTTTACAAAATCAAGATGCTTATTTAAAAGCCGCTGGTGGGGTAAAATTAGATGAACCTGCCATTGATTTAGCCATTGCCGTGTCCATTGCTTCTTCTTATGAAGAAAGAGAAACAAAAGCCGATGAATGTTTCATTGGCGAACTGGGATTAACAGGAGAAATTCGCCGAGTGAATCGCATGGAACAACGCATTCAAGAGGCAGAAAAATTAGGCTTTAAAAAAATTTATTTACCTAAAAATAATTTAGAAGGTTTAAAAATTCCTCAAGGGATTACCTTAGTACCAGTAAGAACTTTAAGAGAAACTTTAGGGAAGGTTTTTAAAAAATAAAAAGTTTCCAAAATCTTAGAAAAAATGTTTCATTTAACATTTTAGACATTGTTTAGGAAAAGGAGGTTTTCTCCTTTTACCTTTTCAATAAAAAATAAAAAAGGAGGTTAATGTATGCAAAAACGCGTAGTGGTCATTATAACTATTCTTCTAGGCGTTTCCATTGGTGTTTCTTATTTGCCAAATGCCTGGTTGGCACTAGGTTTAAAAGATAATGCTTTACTCAATAACGTATTTACCAATGCTGGGATTGGTGCCATTATTTCATTTATTATTTCGATGTTTACAGCAAAATACGTCATTGCCTTTGGAAAAAAATTAGAAAAAGATTTAAGCGAAATTTCTTCCACTTATTTACTTTTTGGGAGTATCGGAGCCATTATTGGTTTAATTATTGGGGTGTTAGTATCCATTCCTCTTTATAATATTCCTTTACCATTTTTCAATTTGGCGATTCCCGTGGTGATTATGTTACTTTTAGGCTACTTAGGGTCAAAAGTTGGTACAACGAGAATTGATGAGTGGAAAAAACTTTTTACTTCTAAGAAAAAAGAAAAAGAAGGGGAAGTTTTAGAACGGAAAGTGGGAGACAACTTTCGTAAGTATAAAATTCTCGATACTTCAGTCATTATTGATGGACGAATTTATGACATTGCTAAAACAGGATTTTTAGAAGGGACCTTACTCATTCCCAATTTTGTGTTATACGAACTACAATATATTGCTGACTCTGGGGATTCTTTAAAAAGAGTTCGAGGTCGTCGGGGCTTAGATATTTTAAATGCTCTGCAAAAAGAAGAAGCGATTTCTGTTGAAATGTATGACGGAGATTTTGCCGAAATTACTGAAGTAGACAGTAAATTAATTAAGTTGGCGAAACTTTTAGATGGGGTAGTCGTAACTAACGATTATAATTTAAATAAAGTGTCTGAATTTCAAAATGTTCCTGTGTTAAATATTAATGCTTTAGCTAATGCAGTGAAGCCAGTGGTTATTCCTGGAGAAACCATGCAAGTTTTAGTGGTGAAACAAGGCACTGAGCGCCAACAAGGAGTAGCTTATTTAGATGATGGAACGATGATTGTAGTGGAAGATGGACAACACTATATGAATCAAAGCCTAGAAGTAATTGTTACTTCCGCCTTACAAACAGCAGCTGGTAGAATGATTTTTGCTAAGCCTGCCCATGCTCAAAAAGGAATTACAGAAAATCAGTCAAATAATAAAAAAACTAACGAAAAATAAAATAAACCCATAGGAAAAGCAGTCCTTCTCTTTACTAATGGAAAGAGAAACTGTAAAATTCATAATGAGGAATATTAAAAGAAAGAATGGTGTGTCTTAAATGACCAAAAAAATTCGTGTCCGTTATGCACCCTCTCCAACAGGGCATTTGCATATTGGAAATGCTAGAACAGCTTTATTTAATTATCTTTTTGCCCGTCATAATGACGGAGATTTTATTATTAGAATTGAAGATACTGACCAAAAGAGAAATATTGCTGATGGAGAAAAATCTCAATTAGATAATTTAGCTTGGTTAGGTATGGACTGGGATGAATCTCCTGATAAACCAGGGGAATATGGTCCTTATCGTCAATCAGAAAGAAAAGAAATTTACCAACCATTAATCGACCAACTTCTTTTAAGTAACCGAGCTTACAAATGTTATTGTACAGAAGAAGAATTGGAACAAGAAAGAGAAGAACAACGTGCTAGAGGAGAAATGCCTCATTACGGAGGAAAATGTGCTCATTTAACTCCAGAAGAACAAGCACAAAAAGAAGCCCAAGGTTTGCAACCAGTGATTCGTTTCCGGGTTCCAAGAAATGCTGAATATACTTTTGAAGATATGGTTAAAGGCCACATTCATTTTGAATCTAATAGTGTAGGTGGGGACTTTGTCATTCAAAAAAGAGATGGCATGCCTACTTATAACTTTGCTGTAGCTGTTGATGATCATATGATGAAAATTACCCATGTATTACGGGGAGACGATCATATTGCCAATACTCCTAAACAATTAATGATTTATGAAGCTTTTGGCTGGAAAGCACCTATCTTTGGTCATATGACTTTAATTATTAATTCAGAAACAGGTAAAAAATTATCTAAACGGGATGAATCTATTTTACAATTCATTGAACAGTATAAAGATCTTGGTTATCTTCCAGAAGCGATGTTTAACTTCATTGCCCTTTTAGGTTGGTCACCAGTGGGAGAAGAAGAAATTTTCTCTCAAGAAGAACTGATTAAATTATTTGATGAAAATCGTTTATCTAAATCACCAGCTGCTTTTGATGGTAAAAAATTAGCTTGGGTTAATAACCAATATATGAAAAAAGTTGACGTGAAAACTTTAGCTGAAATGTGTCGTCCTCATTTAGTAGAAGCAAGACGTTTGCCAGAAACTTTAAGTGATGAACAAGAAACTTGGTTAGAAAAATTAGTTTCTTTATACCAAGAACAAATGAGTTATGCTCAAGAAATTGTTGCACTTTCTGATTTATTCTTTGTTAAACATCCAACTTTAAATGATGAAGGTAAAGCTATTTTAGGGGAAGAAAATGCTCAAATTGTGGTCAATGCCTTTAAAGAAAAATTGACGCAAATGACTGAAGTAGACAATGCTTCTGTTTTAGCGGCTATTAAAGCTTGTCAAAAAGAAACGGGTATTAAAGGGAAAAACCTTTGGATGCCAATTCGTGTGGCTACAACAGGTCAAACTCACGGTCCAGGACTAGGAGAAGCCATTGAACTTTTAGGCAAAGAAAAAACTTTAGCACACATTGAAGAAACGTTAAAACAAAAATAATTGATTTCAAATATCTTTAAAGACTAATATAGTCTTAAAAGAACAGGCTAAAACGTCTTTCAGGCAAGAGTCTGAAAGACGTTTTTAATTACATAATTGTTTTGCATCAGGAAAGGAGCTTTTTATGCATTGGTGGAAAAAAACCATCGCCGCAGTGAAAGAAAAAGACCCCGCTGCTAAAAGCACGTTGGAAATTATTTTCACTTATCCTGGGGTCTATGCTTTATTTTGGCATCGTTGGTCCCATTTTTTATATAGACACCGGCTATTTTTTTTAGCGAAAGTTAATGCCCAACTGTGGCGATTTTTAACGGGAATTGAAATTCATCCTGGAGCAAAAATTGCCCCTGGGGTTTTCATTGATCACGGAATGGGCACAGTGATTGGAGAAACGGCAGAAATTGAAGAAGATGTTTTACTTTATCATGGAGTGACTTTAGGGGGAACAGGAAAAGAAAAAGGGAAACGACATCCCACAGTAAAAAAAGGCGCGATGATTTCTACTCATGCGCAAATTTTAGGCCCTATTACTATAGGAGAATATGCTAAAGTCGCCGCTTCCGCTGTGGTTTTAAAAGATGTTCCTCCTTACGCTACAGCCATTGGTATTCCAGCTAAAAATAGAGAAAAGAAACGAGAGGAAAAAAATGATCCAAGTTTATAATACTTTAACGCGAAAAAAAGAACTTTTCGTCCCCTTAACACCTGGGGTCGTGAAAATGTATGTTTGCGGACCGACAGTTTACAATTATATTCACATTGGAAATGCTAGAAGCGCCGTGGCTTTTGACACGATTCGTCGCTATTTTGAATATCGCGGTTTCAAAGTGGACTATGTTTCTAATTTTACTGATGTAGATGATAAAATTATTCGCACAGGAAAAGAATTGGAAATTTCTCCTCTTGAAGTGGCCGAGCGGTTTATTCATGCTTTCGAAGAAGATACTACCGCTTTAAATATTGAAACAGCTACCCTCCATCCTCGAGTAACTGAAAATATGGCTGATATTATTCAATTTATTCAAGTGCTCATTAAAAAAGGTTATGCTTATGAATCTTTTGGGGATGTTTATTTCCGCACGCGAAAATTCAAAAATTACGGTCAATTAAGTGGGAAAAATATTGATGATTTAGAAATTGGTGCTAGTCAAAGAACAGGAGAAGAACAAGCGCGCAAAGAAGATCCTTTAGATTTTGCTCTTTGGAAAAAAGCCAAAGAAGATGAAATTTTTTGGGAATCTCCTTTTGGTAAGGGGCGTCCTGGTTGGCACATTGAGTGTTCTGTAATGGCTACTAAACATTTAGGAGACACCATTGATATTCACGGTGGGGGACAAGATTTAGAATTTCCCCATCATGAAAATGAAATTGCTCAAAGTGAGGCTAAAACAGGGCATACTTTTGCTAATTATTGGATGCATAATGCTTTTGTTACTATTGGTGATGAAGATGAAAAAATGAGTAAATCTCTGGGGAATTTTGTAACAGTGCACGAATTACTAGAAAAAGTAGAGCCTCAAGTAGTGAGATTTTTCATGTCTTCTACCCAATATCGTCGCCCTATTCGTTTTTCTGAGAAAAATTTACAAGAAGCTAAAACTAATTTGC
>CAMJVA010000013.1 GCA_946409145.1 uncultured Enterococcus sp.
AACGGTGATAAACCTCCTTAAGTTAAAGTGGTATCAGAAAGCATTTTAGTAATTTCGTTAGAACGTTCAGTAGACGGTGTCACTCCAGCTGGTGATTCTTATGAATATAGAGCTAATGATATGTCTGTGATGGATGTAAATGGGGACGGGGAGTACGAATTTATTTTAAAATGGGATCCAAGTAACTCCAAGGATGTTTCCCAAAAAGGATATACAGGAAACACATTAATTGATTGCTATTTACTTGATGGCACCCTTTTATGGCGAATTGATTGTGGCGTGAATATTCGGTCTGGTGCCCATTATACACAATTTATGTGTTATGACTTTGATGGAGATGGTAAAGGAGAAATTGCTTTTAAAACAGCTCCAGGAAGTAAAGTGCAATATTTTGCTGAAGATGGCACCGTAAGTAAAGAATCTTATATTACTTTACCTGCTGAAGATGTGAAAAAAGGAGTAACCCACGAAGACAATTATGTATGTACTCCAGATAGCTATCGTCAACATGTAATTGAAATGTTTGAAAACTGGCATGAACATTCTGAGGTTAAAGCTGGTAATTGGCCAAAAACTTTAGAAGAATGTTTTGGCATCCCAGTGAAGTATGACTATCCATTATCAAAAGAAGATGCTAGCAAGCTAGCAGATTATTTCTTAACGGATTTTGCTAAAAGTCGTAGTGAAAAAAATGAACTTGATAAATTTGAAGGATTCATCTTTGAAGGTCCAGAATATTTAAGTATTTTTTCTGGTAACGGAGAAGAATTAGAAACCATTCCCTTCCCCTTCCCTCGAGGAGACGATGGGTTAATGTGGGGAGATTATGCTTGGAATAGAATTGAACCTTGTAATCGGGTAGACCGTTTCTTAGCTGGTGTTGGCTATTTTGATGGAGTGACTCCTTCTTTAGTTATTTGTCGTGGCTATTATACAAGAGCATGTATTGCTAGTTATAGGTTTAAAGATGGAAAATTATCTTTAGAATGGAAAATTGATTCTGGTCATGTGCCAATGAACAATCCATTTAATAATACGTTACATGAGCAAAATGGGAGTGATCCTGTCTATGGAGATCTTGCTTGTCAGGGAGATCATTCTGTTTCTTTTGCTGATGTTGATCAAGATGGTTTTATGGAATTGATTTATGGTGGAGTAACGGTAGATCATGATGGGTCTATTTTGTACAGTTCAAAAGCGCCACTACCTAATGGACAAATGGCAAAATTTGGTCATGGGGACGCTATGCATGTGGCTGATATTGATCCAGATCGTCCAGGCTTAGAAATTTTCAATGTCTTTGAAGAAGCTAGTCACGCTCCTTACGGTTATGCTTTAAGAAAAGCTGAAACTGGAGAAGCAATTTTTGGAGAACATGAAGCAGTGAGAGACCTTGGACGTTGTATGATTGGAGACATTATGGATGTTCGCGGTCATCAATGTTGGGTTAATACTATTGGAACTTTTGATACAAAAGGCAATGTTCTTAAAAAAGAAACCTTAGGCACAAATATGCCTATTCGTTTCTTACCAGATTTCTCCACACAAATTCTTGATGGGGCGGATTATTTAGCCAATAACGGCACAGGTGTCATTAATGATTGGCGTAATGGGGTTATTTTAACTCCTCAAAATACTGCAACGAATAATGGAACAAAAGGAAATCCTTGCCTAGTAGCAGATATTTTTGGGGATTATCGAGAAGAATTAATTTTAAGAACAAAAGATAACACAGCTTTAAGAATTTATATAAATACAGATATTAGTGAGCATAAATTATTTACACCTATGCAAGATACGCAATATCGGACAGGGATTGCTTGGCAAAACAATTGCTACAACCAACCATGTTATCCATCTTATTATTATGCTTCTGATATGGAAATGTCTGAAGTCTTACCTTATATGAAGAAAAAACCAACTTATTACTTAGCTGGGGATTCTACCATGCAAAGTTATCAAGACCAAGAAAGACCACAATTTGGTTGGGGAGAATTTTTATTAGACAGTCTTTATCCTAATTATGCAGTAGAAAAAACTTCTGAAGAAGATATCTACTGCGTCTCTTATGAAAACCAATTTGCTAAAGTGAAAAACTATGCCTTAGGTGGTCGTTCTACTAAAACTTTCTCATTAGAAAATCGTCTAGCTGCTATTGGAGAAAATATTTCTTGTGGAGATTATTTATTCATTCAGTTTGGTCATAATGATTCTAATGCTGAAAAAGAAGAACGGTTTGTGCCATTAGAGAAATTCCCTGAAGCTTTAGCAACTTATGTAAAAGTAGCTACAGAAAAACAAGCAACTCCAGTTTTACTTTCTCCTATTGTAGTAAGTCCTAATGGATTAGAAGATACACACCTTAAAGAAGTTTCAGAAAAAATCTTAAGCTATAGCAAAGTGGCTAAAAAATTTGCTAAAGAAAATAATCTTTTATTTGTGGACATAGCTTCTAATGCTGAAGAATTTTTCAAAGACAATGATGCAAGTGAATACTATCGAGAAGATAACATTCATTTAAATGAAAAAGGTGCTCGGCTTTACGCAAAACTTTTTCAAGAAAATTTTTCTAAACTGACTAACTAAGGAGTAAATCATGGAAGATATGGAAACTTTGAAAAAAGTAGCTGACAAAATTAATCAACGAACTATGCAAATGGATCTCACTTGGGAGTGGAGTGCAGGAGTTGCTTATTATGGTATTTGTCGGATTTATGAAGTCACTGGAGACAAAAGCGTTTTAGAAAATTTAAAAGAACGAATTGATAAACTGATCGCTCTTGGACTTCCTAAAGACTGGACAGTGAACACTTGTGCCATGGGCCATTGTTTAATTACTTTGTATGAAGTTTATGGAGAAGAAAAATATTGGGACTTAGTAGAAAGTAAAATAGATTACTTGACACATCGAGCGTTACGCTTTGGTCCTTCTGTTTTACAACATACAGTTTCCAGTAATAATGATTTTCCTGAACAAGTGTGGGCAGATACTTTATTTATGGCAGCATTTTTCATGTTACGCGTAGGAATTATTAAATCTAATCAAGAGCTAATTAGTGATGCTTTAAATCAATATCATTGGCATATTGCTTATTTACAAGATACAGAAACAGGACTCTTTTATCATGGGTATGATAATACAAAAGGCAATCATCTTTCTGGCATGTATTGGGCAAGAGCGAACGCTTGGGCAGCATATACTATGTCGCAAGTTGGTGCACGTTTAAAACAAGCTTATCTTTACCCAGAGTTTATTAATATTGCCGGATCCTTAGATGAACAATTATCTGCTTTAAAACTTTATCAAACAGAAAATGGTTTATGGCATACAGTGATTGATGACCCGGATTCTTATGAAGAATTGTCTGCAAGTTGTGGGATTCTTGGAGCAATGGTTGTAAAAAATAACCCATTACACAAAGAGTATGTTGAAAAAGGATTAAAAGGTGTTTTAGAAAATATCTCTCCTTCTGGAAAAGTTTTAAATGTCTCAGGAGGAACGGCTGTAATGAATGATTTAGCTGGCTACAGAGAAATTCCCAAGACCTGGATTCAAGGTTGGGGGCAAGGACTAGCCTTAGCCTTTTTGGGCGAACTAATGAAAAATGGTCAAAAAAAAGAAGCTGAACGAAAAGTATTAAGTTTGGAAAAATAAAAAAGGTAGGGACTGTGACGATTACGTCACAGTCCCTTATGGTGATTATAAAGGAGATATTCGCGGTGTAATTTTTTTAAAAGCTCCAGGAGAAATTCCTACCCGAGCTTTAAACGCCCGAATAAAATGATAATAATTTCCAAAACCTGTTCTTTGTACTACTTCTTCAAGAGTTAATCCATAAGCTAAAAGTTCTTTAGCAAACTCTATCCGTTTATCAATAATGTATTCTTGTAAGGTGAGTCCCATAATTTTTTTAAAGTAGCGACTAAGATAAGCTCCATTCATGAAAAAATGTTTTGCAAAAGCAGCAATGGATAAATCACTGTTTAAATTTTGGTCAATAAACAGTAACATCTCGGCAATTAATGGAGGAAGTTGAACTAAATTTTTAGGTAATAAACTAGGAGTAGGATTATTAGCAATAACTAGTAATTGACTAAGAATAGCTCTAATTAACACATCTGAACCATAGGAATTTTGTAGTAAAATTTTTTGCAAAGTTTTTCCTAAAAAAAG
The DNA here is from genome assembly GCA_946409145.1 of uncultured Enterococcus sp. Taxonomy (GTDB): domain Bacteria; phylum Bacillota; class Bacilli; order Lactobacillales; family Enterococcaceae; genus Enterococcus_J. The sequence goes on from CAMJVA010000013.1 coordinate 4,175, forward strand.
AAACTCCTCTCTTTTTTCTTGATTTAAATAAATCATAGGTAACTCTTGAGTGTGAAAACAAGTTGTAAGATCTGTTTTTGTAGTAGAAAGTTTTCGCGCTTCTTCCAAGGGGAAATGCAAATAAAATCTCTCATAAGGTTGATTTTTCACTGTTTGTGCTTTATGCCAGTGATTTGGTCTAATAGGTAGAAGAGTTCCTGGTTGAAGTTTAAAGGCTTCTTTTTCTGTGTAAAAGTCTACATCGCCTCGCAAAAATAAATATAATTCGCATTGATTATGATAATGAAAAGGACTTGTATGGTGATCATTTATCTTGTGATTACAGGTAATATCCATGAAGTTCTCCTTTTAAAATAAGTACGATTTTGCAATATATTGTACATAAAGTGTTAAGAAATTACAAATTCGATTGTATACAATTAAGAAAAAAGCAAAGGAGATACATAACATGATTCAAACATTCTTTAATAAACCAACTGTTCCCCTATATTTTGCTAAAACAGATAAATTGGGAATTAAAACTGCAGAAAAAAATTTAAGAACAGATTTAAAAAAAGTTTTTTCAAAATCTACTCAGGTATTAAAAAATCCAGAACAAGCAGAAATTGTTGTAGGAGAGTATGAGATTTTAAAAGATTATCTTAAAAACATTTCTTTAAACACTAAAGATTTATTCCATAAAGGAAATCTTCGCTGGGAAAGTTATATTTTAGCAGTGAAAAATCAGCAAATTATTATTGTTGGTAGTGATATGCGGGGAGTTATTTTTGGTATTTATGAATTATGTAAAAAAATCGGGGTTTCTCCATGGTATTTTTTTGCTGATGTACCTATTAAAACTAAAGAAAATTTTTCTTTACCATTAGATTTTTATGAAAGCGATTATCCTTCAGTTCAGTATCGGGGAATTTTTATAAATGATGAAGAAGAACTAAATAATTGGGCGAAAGAACACACGAAAGACGACACTATTGGTCCAGAAACTTACAAACATATTTTTGAGCTATTGCTTCGTTTAAAAGCTAATTATATTTGGCCAGCTATGCATGTGAATTATTTTAATGAAAATCCAGAAAATAATCGCTTAGCCCACGAAATGGGTATTATTTTTGGAACGAGTCATTGTGATATGCTACTTCGAAGTAATCAAAATGAATGGGTTCCTTGGTTACTGCAAAAAGGCTATGATCCTAAGACTGTTAAATATGATTACTCCATTCCAGGAAGAAATAGAGAAATTTTATTAGAGTACTGGCAAGAAAGTATTCAAATGAATGCAGAGTATGAAGCAAGCTACACTGTAGGGATGCGAGGAATTCACGATTCCGGATTTGAAACAAAAGATATTGAAAATAGCAATTTATCTAAAGAAGAAAAAATGCTAAAGAAAAAAGAGTTGTTAGAAGAAATCATTACAGAGCAAAGAAAATTACTAAAAGATAATTTGCATCAAAATCCTGAAGAGGTTTTTCAAACTTTTGTCCCTTATAAAGAGGTTTTGCAATATTACGATCAAGGTTTGAAAATTCCAGAAGATATTACGATTATTTGGGCTAATGACAATTACGGTTATGTGAGACGCTTTCCTAGCGAAAAAGATCAGTTGCGAAAAGGAGGACACGGTCTTTATTATCATAGCTCTTATTGGGCAGCGACTAATATGCATTACTTGTTTATTTCTTCAACGCCTTTAGCCAGAATGAAAAATGAATTAAAGAAATCTTGGGATAATGGGATTCAAAAACTTTGGGTTTTAAATGTAGGTGCATTAAAACCCATTGAACAAGATATGGAATTTTTCTTACGCTATGCTTTTGAAGTGGGAAAAGAAAATACTACAAGAGATATTGTAGACTTTTTGAGTAATTGGATTGACGAGAATTTTACTGGAAGTATTGGTGAAATATGTGGTCCTTTGTTAAATGATTTTTGTCAAATTACTAATGTTAGAAAAATTGAACAATTAGATCCAGATACTTTTTCTCAAACTGCATATGGGGATGAAGGAGCGAGAAGATTAGTTAAACTTCAAGAAATTTATGAAAAAGTAAATGCTCTAGCTCAAGAGTTGCCAAAAGAAGAAAAAGATGCCTTTTTTCAATTGGTTCAAATGAAAATTCATGCTAGCTATTATAAAAATTGTGAATTTTATTATGGAGATCGTTCTACTTTAGCTTACTCTCAAGGAAAATTTCGTGCAGCTGAAGAATATAAAGATTTAAGCCAAAAAGCTACTGATAAATTATTTTTAATGATTCATTTTTACAATAAAATTATGTCCCAAGGAAAGTGGAATCAAATATTAACTCCTCATTTAGCTCCCCCACCAAATATGAAAATGTTTCCTACTACAAAACCAGCTTTACTTTTACAAGAACCTTCTTTAGTAATCACCACTTGGAATAATCAAGAAAAGCTTCTCCTAACTCTTGATCCTTCTTCTCCTAATAAAAAATGGTTTGAAATTGCAAATGCTGGAAGTGGAGAAATTCCTTTTGAAATCACTGCTCCTAAATACTTAAAATTAAGTAATAAATCAGGAAAATTAAAACGAGAAAGACGAATTTTTGTTTCTGTTAAAGAATTCCCCGAAAAAGTAAAAGAAGAAGTAATTAAAATTAAAACGCCAACAGAAGTTAAAATGATTTCTGTCACTGTTCTACCCGAAGAAAAAGTAAGTTTGCCAGTGGGTTGTGTCATGGAAAGTGATGGTTATATTTCTATTGCGTGTAGCCAATATCACCTAGGAAAACAACTGGAAAATAGTTTTTGGAAAATTACTTCTCATCTTGGTAGAGGTTTAGGAGATGGGCTTGAAGCTTATAGTCCAAAGCTTACAGCTTTATCAGAAGATGTCACGGAAAATCCTTTTGTCACTTATCCTATTTATTTAAAAACTTCTGGCAGCCATTTATTAGAAGCGTATCGCCTGCCAACATTAAATTCTGTAGGGGAAATTCGATTTGCTATAGGAATTGACGATCATCCTCCTATTGTAATTAATAGTGAAACAACTGATGAACATCGCGGAAATTGGAAGAATAGTGTTTTAAATGAAGTAGATAAATTATACTTAACGCTTCCTTATATTGAAAAAGGACTCCATGACATTAAATTATATATGATTGATAGTTACGTTTTACTTTCTAAGTTAGTCATTTATACCAAAGACTTTCAACCTTCTAGTTTAGGACCTGTTTATAGCAGAAAATTTGCATATAAAACTACATTAATAGAAGAAAAATATCCTAATATAAAAAATGATGAACAAATTTGTCAAAGAATTTATCACGAAAAATTAGCTAAAGTACCACTACCAGAAATTTTATATTGTGATGAACATTTTTATCAACAGCATTTTCTTTCAACAAAATTAGTAAAAGGCACGCAACGTCATTTAGGAAAAAAACGATTTACTAATGAAGCAGGCCAAAAAGATGTTTTTAAAACTTTAGCTGGAACAAAAATCAAAGAAAAAAATGGTATTGTTGCTTTCGAAGTAGAAAATGTTTTATTAGAAAACGAATCGTTTTATACCACCAAAGCTACACCAGATAAAATTGCCGGTGTTTGGGAGCATATAGGAACGCCAACTAATGGTTATACCGGTCTTGGAATGTATATTAAAGGAAGTGGCCTGGCTTGGGAAAATGGTGTAGGCGCTCCAAGTATGCATTATGAAATTGAAGTAGAAAAAGCGGGACTTTATGATATTTGGGGATTTTTAAAATATGATGACAAAGGTTCTGACTCTCTTCTTATTGCTCTTGATGGAAAAATTCAGCCAATGAATGAACAAATTACTAAAAGAGGATTTTTCTCTTATTTAAATCAACAAATTTGGCATTGGAATTTAATTAGTCGTCTAGAAATTACTCCTGGAAAGCATGATTTTGCCATTTTAGGACGAGCTAAAGGGGTGAAATTAGATCGTTTTTACTTAACAAGTAATCATGATTTTCCGCCTGTAGATGAAAAATGGGAAGAAACAAGTTTCAAAGGAGAAAAGTAGAATGGATAAAAAAATTAAAAATCTACAATTAGTAAATGGCACATTAATGAGTCATCAAGCTACTTTTATTTGGGAAAAACCTGATACTTCAGAAGATATTATGTACGACATTTATTTAAATAATGAAAAAGTTACCCAACGGAAAAAAGGACAAACGCATATTACTTTAAAAAATTTAACGCCAGAAACTATCTACGAATTAAAAATAAGTGTGGCAGGACAAGAAAGTAGTTTAGCTTTTGAAACACCAACAAAAGAAACAGTTATCGATATAACAAAGGAACCTTATAATGTAGATCCTACTGGGAAAAAATTAGCCACCAAACAATTACAAAAAGCTATTAATGATTGTCCAAAAAATGGCATTGTTTTAATTCCTAAAGGGACGATCGTTTTAAGCGGAGCGATTGATTTAAAAAGTTTCATGTGTTTGCAAGTAGATGGTACTCTTTTAGGAAGTTTAAATCCTGAAGACTATACTTTTTCAGCTGTCAATAGAGAAAATTATTTAGGCAAAGTCAATGAAGAGGGGTTAATTTTAACTCGCTATGAAGGTTGGGAGTTATTTTGCTATCGGAGTTTAATTAACGCGGGATATTTAGTGCAAGAAAATCGTCACAAAATCACGTGTGAAAACATTGCTATTTTAGGTGAGGGAAAAATTATTGGCGGAGGCAATGAATTAGGGGTAAAAATGCGGGAAATTTATGCTGATACAAAACGCTATCCTGAGTATTTATCGGATAATCGACCAGGACGTCGCGTGAGAGGACGTTTAATTAGTTTTATTCAAACAAAATCCGCTCATTTAACCGGAGTGAGTGTGGAAAATTCTCCTTCTTGGACCTGTCACTTTATTTATTGCGACCAAATTATCACCCATGATTTAACGATTACCTCTCAACATATTGATAATGGGGATGGTTGGGATCCAGATTCATCTAAAAATTGCCTGATTTTTGCCACAAAATTTAACACAAGTGATGATTGTATTGCTATTAAATCAGGAAAAAATCCTGATGGAAATAAAGTCAACATCCCATCCAAAAATATTCGTATTTTTGATTTAAAAATGACTTCTGGAAATGGCATGGCCATTGGTTCTGAACAATCAGGGGGAGTAGAAAATGTTTTAATTTCTGATTGTGAGATTCAAGGAACCCGATATGGGATTGAACTAAAAGCCCACAATGATCGGGGAGGTTATATTAAAAATATTACCATTGAAGATTGTACTTTGGATAGTTTTGAAGCTCAAAGTGTGATGTATAACTCAGATGGACAGGCAGCAGAGAAATTGCCTGATTTTGAAAATGTTACTATGAAAAACTGTACCGTGACTGGAGGTAATCCAAGTATTAAATTAGTTGGGTTTCAAAAGGCGGAAGAAAGAGAACATTTCTTGAAAAATTTTTCTTTTAAAAATGTGATGTTAAAAAATAACGGAAAAATCACTTTAAAAAATACAAAAGAAGTTATTTTCAAAAATGTTTTAACTGAAGAAAACAAGCAACCTATTTATGAATTTAATGAAGATAATGCCAAAATTATGATTGAAAAGTAGGAGAAAACATGACCTTTACAAAATTTAATCCCCAAAACGTTAAAGAATTAATTCCAGAAGTTTTAGACGGATTTTCTTATAATATCAAACGAGATTTTTATTATTTAGGAGAAAATGAAGTGCAAACTTATTTTCCAGAGTCTTTTATTATGGGGAATGTTCCTTTTGGGACCTATGAAATTCAAGTAGAAGTAAAAGCTTTAAATGACTTAAAAAAAGTATTTTTATTTTCCGGTCGTAGAAAATTAAGAGGAATATTTAGTTTGAAAAAAGGTGAAAGGAAAAAATTTGTTTTTTCTGATTCAATTTCTGCTATTGTAGCCGGAAAAGAGTCTCAAAGAGTACCCATGAAGGATTTGTTTGTCACTTATTTAACAGAAAATCCTGAAGATGTTGACATTTTTATTGAAGTAAAACCTGTCAAAGTGCCTCGCCTATTTTTATGCGGAGATTCTACTGTAACTGATCAAATGGCACCACTTCACTATTTGCCAGCTGTGACTTATTCATCTTGGGGTCAATCCATTACAGCTTTTTTAGATGAAAATTATGCTGTGGATAATCAAGCTCACAGTGGAAATACTACAGAAAGTTTTGTAAAAGAAGGACGATTTTCTATTGTGGAAGAATTTTTAAGCTCAGGAGATTATGTGTTTTTCCAATTTGGTCATAATGATCAAAAAATTTCCCATCTACTGCCTCAAAGAGATTACCGAAAAAATATGGTTGCTTTTATTGAAAAAGTAAAAGAAAAAAGTGCACGACCTATTTTAGTGACACCACTAGCTAGAAACACTTGGGATAGTGAAGAAAATTATTTGGATTTACTCATTGATTACGACAAAGAAATCAAAGATTTAGGAAAAAAATTTCAAATTCCTGTGGTAAATCTGCATGATTTGTCCATGGATTTTTGGAAAAAATTAGGAAAACATGCATCCCAAAGTTACTTTCCTCCAGGAGACTATACTCATAATAATGAAATAGGTTCGTATTTAGTAGCTAGTTTTGTTTATGAAGAACTTCACCGAATTTTGCCTAATGAATTTCCCAAAATAGAAATTACTGAATACTCACCAGAAGATTATATTTGGGAAGACTACGGGAAACACTCAGAAGAAAAAGTAGAAAAATCAGGCAGTGAAAAACTCCACGCCATGGAATCTCAAGTAGATCAGTTAGTTTCAAATATACAAGCTGTTAAGAATAGTCAATAAAAAACCTTAGAAAATTTCTAAGGTTGGAGTTTATTTGTTTGGCTCTATTTTAAAATCAAGGGGGAAGGGCAATATGAAAAAGTGTGATGTGGTAATTTTTGCTGGACAATCAAATATGGCCGGAAGAGGAGACAGTTTAAAAGCACCGATTATTAAAAATTATTTAGCTTATGAATATCGCGCTATTTCTTCCCCTAAAACATTACATATTTTAAGAGAACCATTCGGAGAAAATGAAAATAATCCAACAGGAATTTTTGAACCTGGGAAAAAGACTGGAAGCTTAGTTGCTTCTTTTGCTAAAACCTATACTGAAAGAACGGGCAATCTTTTAATAGGTCTGTCTGCCAGTAAAGGCGGCTCCTCTATTTCTAGTTGGCAAGAAGGAGGACCTTATTTTTCAGATTTAAAAACTCGATATGTTTCCTTAGAGAAGTGGTTAAAGGAAAATAATTATTTGATAAAGCGAAAAATTTTTCTTTGGCTCCAAGGAGAAACAGATGGAGATATTCATACATCAAAAGAAGAATATCAACAATTGACAACGAAATTTTTAAGCAGTGTTAAAGATTTAGGTATAGAGGAGATATTTCTCCTAGGTATTGGTAATTATCGAGAAGATAAAGAAAAATATCAAGAAATTCAAGAAGCTCAAAGAGAACTTGATAGTTCTTTTATTCATTTTATTCCTACAAGTTTTCCAAAAATGGTTCAATTAGGGTTAATGAAAGATAGCTTTCATTATGAACAAGAAGCTTATAATATAGTGGGAGAAGAGTTAGCCGAATTTGTTTTACGTGAAAAAATTTAATTTTTTTTAATTATAATCTTATGATATCGCTTTACATCTTGTTGTCATTGGCTTTTTTTAAAGGTAAAATAATTATGAGACTAGAATAAAGAGGATTTAAAATGAAAAACATTTTGAACAGAGAGCATTCTTTTAAAAAAAATATTCAAATATATAGTTTTTTATTTTGCTTGCCGATTATTGTTATTGCATTGATTCTGAAATTGTATTTTAATGGGCCAATGCAAAATGACTATGTTAAGCAACACAATGATTCTGTGGTTCAAGAAGTGAACTACTTAGATAATCAAATTGGACAAATTGAACTGTCCGCTTCGAATTGGGGACAAAACTTAGAACAAACATTTAGTGCGAATCCATTTACGGATATTTCTTCTAGTTCCCAAATCCAAGATATTTCTCGAGACTTATTCTTTTTTCAAAATAGTACCCCCTTAGTTCAAGAATCATTAATTTATGTATTTAATGAAACAAATCCATTTGTAATTAGCGGTTGGGGAACGTGGAATCTGTCTGAAGGAGAAAACTATCAAAACTATAAAATTACTAATGGTAAAAGTTATCAATGGAAAAAAGTCACTGAAAAGTCTGTGGCTTTTATTCAAGACATTTCTTCAATTATTGCAGGGTCAGAAAAAGTTTATTTTATTACTACCTTAAACAATAGTAAAATACTAGATTTATTAAAAGTTTCAGCCACAGAAAAAGGAAGCGTAGCATTGGCTGTAGATGGTCAAATGATTGTTTCTTCTGGAGATATTTTCAATGAGGATAACATTACTCGGTACCCGCAAGAGGATAGTTCTTGGAAAAAAAACCATTTAGGCGACACCTATAGTTTAGTATCCACTCCAATGAAACGATTATCCCAACACTGGGTTTTTTATTCTGCTGCTCCTATTGCCTTAATCGCTCAACCTATTTTGCATGTGTCTAACATATTATTTTTAATAGGAATTATATTATTTATTTTAATGGCAATTTTAAGTCAAATAATGGCACGATTACAATATCAACCTATTGACAATATGATGACAAGCCTTTTTGGAAAAGAGCCTAGTATGGGAGAGGAAAATGAGTTTGATTATTTAACAAAACAATGGCAAACAATTAGCCAGAAAAAAGAAGAATTGGAAAATCAGCAGAATTTCTCTCAAGTAAAGTTGCGTCAGTCTATTTTAGGACAAATTTTAGAAGGAAAATATAGTTATTTAGAAGAAAAGGATTTTGGAAAACTTTTACAACGAAATGGTTGGAATTTTCCAATTGCACATTATAAATTGCTTTATATTCGTTTAGGCGGTCCTGTTGAAAAAGATACTGCTTTAGGAAATCCGAATTCTGAATTATTTATTTTGGAAAATTTATTAAACGATATTACTTCTCGTCTATTTTTTGAAAGCTCTATCATTGAATATCAACAAGATGGAGTATTTCTATTTATTCCAAATGGAGATCAGAAAAAAGAAGAAGAACTTTATCAGCATATTTTTAAATTTATTAATCGAGTAATAAAAAAATATGTCATCATTATTGTAGGAAAAGAGCAAACGGATATTGGAAAATTGGGGTTAGTTGCTAATGAAGTATCGAAATTACGGTTCTATCAACGCTTAATTCCAGATAATCAATTAATTAGAACAACGATTTCAGATAATGAAAGTAAATATCTCTATCCTACCCATATTGAAAATAAGATTATGGGAAAAATTGAGCGAAATGAGTCAGATGGTTTATTGTTAGAGATGACACTTTTTACTAAAAATTTATTAGCTAATCATCAGGAGCTAGGCTTTATTCTAGAAGGTTTAGGTCAAGTGTATGATAAAATTCATTCTTACTTATCTTTGCAGCATATTAATGAAACAAGCTATATCAGTAAAAATAATTTATTAAAAAAAGTAAGTCAGTATTATGAACCTGAAGATATTGCAAAAATGTATTATGAAGACTTTCTAAGTCCAATTTTAACTCGTTTACAAGAAACAAATCTAAATTCTTTAGAACAAGCAGTGAAAAAAGCGGTAGCGTTTCTGCAAGAAGAATACAAAAATCCTGGACTTTCTTTAGAAGAAACTGCCGACTATGTAGGTCTTGAAGCAAGTTATCTTTCTCGAGAATTCAAAAAAACTATGCACATTAATTTTATTGATTATTTAACTGATTACCGCTTAGAAATGGCCAAAGATCTTCTAGCTAATTCCAATTTAAAAATTAATGAAATCGCAGAAGAAATTGGTTACAACTCGAGTTATTTCAACCGTTTATTTAAAAAGAAATTTGACCTAACCCCTGGACAATACCGGAAGAATTTCAATAAATAAAAATTTCCAAAGTAAAAAAAAATTGTACTTTTTTTACTCGCCTTAAAAGAAACGTTGTTAAATCAACGTTTCTTTTCTTTTTTGCAAAAATTGTCAATTGAAGGAAATCATGAAAGCAATTACATTTAATACACAGAGGAGGAACAGAGCAATGAAAGAAACGTTAATTTATCAAAATCCTCTAACCAAAGAAAGTGACATTTCTGACTGGGTTAAAGAAGGAGAAATCAAAACGAGTTTTTCTGAAGGTTTAATTTTAGAAAATGGAGCATCGAGTGAGTTGGGGGATCATGCCCACTTTACTTATTGGTTACCAGAAAAATTCCCTAAAAATATTAAAATCACTTGGGATTTTTTTCCTATTAGAGAGCCTGGTTTATGTATGATGTTTTTCAGTGCCTTAGGAAAAAACGGAGAAGGTATCTTTTCGGATACCTTAGCTAAACGAGATGGGTTTTATCCACAATATCATTCGGGAGATATTAATTGTTATCATATATCTTATTTCAGACATAAGCATCCAGAAGAAAGGGCTTTTCGAACATGTAATCTTAGAAAAAGCGCTGGATTTCACTTTATCACTCAAGGGGGGGATCCCCTTCCTCCTGTGAGTGATGCCATAGAAGATTATCATATGAGTATTTCTAATTACGAAGGAAAAATTATTTTTACTATTAATGATTTAGAAATTTTTTCTTATGAAGATGATGGTAAAGCTTTTGGACCTGTGTTAGAAGAAGGATTTATTGGTTTTAGACAAATGGCTCCTATGAAAGCACGTTATCGTAACTTAGAAGTTTACACATTGAAAGAAGGGTAAAAATGAAAGAAGGTACCTTAACCACAAAAATTTATAATGGTTTAAACATTGTATATTTTTGTATTATTCTCTCCATCCTTTTTTGGATAGGTCTTATCATTGGTCTTGGAATTTTCGGACTTGCCCCTAGCTTATTAACTTGTTTTCATTTAGCAAAACTTGAACATAAAAAAGAACTTGACCATTCCTTTAAAACTTTCTTCAAATATTATTTCGGTCATTTCTTTAAAGGTAATCAAATTTTAGGCTTACCATTAATTGGACTTTTAGTTTTACTTATGGAAAGTAAATTAATTACTACTTTTGATTTACCAAATGAAAGCACTTTTATTGTTTTGCTCAGTGTTTTTCAAGGGTTACTTATTTTAATTGTTGCCTATGCAAGTTCCATGTATCAATTTTACGCATTACGTCCTATGGAATATTTGAAAAAAGCAACTCAATTTATGCTATTTAACTTACCAGGAACGCTTTTAAGCTTACTTTTATTAGGTATTTGTTACATCGTAGGTGGTTTGATTCCTGGATTAATTCCCTTCTTCATTGTTGGTTTTGCGATTATGCTTACATCAGGCTTACATTTAAACCAATTTGAAAAAAATGAGATCGGAAGAGCGTCGTGTAGGGAAAGAGTGTAGATCTCGG